>NZ_JAPDBQ010000010.1:0-48628 GCF_027705325.1 Aeromonas sp. QDB18 | reverse complement strand
GTCGATACGCATAAAAAAATCCGAAACCCAACAAGGAGTTTCGGATTCTTACACAGCCTGAGGATCGGTCAATGGATCCTTAACTGATCGGCATTACGCCCAAGGGCGCCTCTTTTGTTTATCGGCGTTGTGTGGTCTTAGCCCTTGCGTGCCCAGGGGTGGGCACGTGGGCGCAGCCACAGGGCCAGCCCCAGCAGGGCGGCGGCCAGGCCATACATGGGCCAGCTGCCAAAACGCAGATAGGGGGTCTGGCCGTGGGCGGGGCGTACCTCGGCACGCAATACTCCAGCCTCGAACTGCGGGATCTGGGCGATGATGCTGCCGTCTATCTCGGTGACGATGGTGATGCCGGTGTTGGTGTCGCGCAGCAGCGGGCGGGCCAGCTCGAGGGCGCGCATGCGGGCGATCTCCATGTGCTGCCAGGGGCCGATGCTGGTACCGAACCAGGCGTCGTTGGAGACGGTCAGCAGAAAGTCGGTATCCGGCTGCACGTTGCGGCGCACCTCGTCCGGGAAGATGATCTCGTAACAGATGGCGGCGGCAAACTTGAGCCCCTTGGCGATCAGGTTCGGCTGCACCTCGTCACCCCGGCTGAAGGAGGACATGGGCAGGTTGAAGAAGGGGGCGATGGGACGCAGCAGATCTTCAAAGGGCACGAACTCGCCGATGGGCAGCAGGTGGTACTTGTAGTAGCGGTTCTTGTGCTCGTAGTAGTAGGACTCCTTGCCTTCTGCATCCTGCACCCCCATGCCGAGCACGGTATTGAAGAAGCGCTGCTGTTTCAGATCGTAATGGATGATCCCCGCCAGCAGGCCGGTGTCGTTCACCTTCATCGCCTTGTCCAGGCTCTCCAGATAGGTACCCATCTCCTTCTCGATGGCCGGGATGGCGGACTCCGGCCAGACGATGATGTCGGCATCCTGGTTCTCGCGGCTGAGATCCTGATACTTGCGCACCGTCGGCACCAGGGCCTCCGGATCCCACTTGAGGGACTGCTCGATGTTGCCCTGCACCAGCGCGACCTTGACCGGCTCACCCCGGGTCACCCAGTTGAGCTGCATCAGCCCCTGGGCGGCGCCCACCAGGGCGACGGGGAGCAGCAGCCAGGCCGGCTTGCGGTGCTGCCATACCAGCCAGAGGGCGGAGGCGGTGAGCAGCAGGGCGAGGGTGATGCCCTGCACCCCGAGAAGGGGAGCGAAGCCCTTGAGGGGGCCGTCTATCTGGGTGTAGCCGAACCAGAGCCAGGGGTAGCCTGTCATCACCCAGCCCCGCAGCCAGTCGGCCATCAGCCAGAGCGCCGGGAAGGCGAGCAGCCAGCGGCTCCAGTGGCGGCCGACAAAGAAGCGGGCGAAGAGCCAGCAAGCCAGGGTCGGGTAGAGGGAGAGATAGGCGCAGAGCCCGGCCAGCAGCACGAAGGCGGCCGGCAGCGGAATGCCGCCAAACTCCGTCATGCTGACGTGGATCCACCACTGCCCGGGCAGGAACAGACCCATGGCGTAGCCGAAGCCGCGCCAGGCTGCCTGTTTGGGGGTGGCCTTGTCCAGCAGGGCGTAAAGGCCGAGCAGGGAGGGGATCACCAGGGGCCAGTAGCCGAAAGGGGAGAAGGCCAACACGGCGATGGCGCCGCTGGCAATGGCAAACAGGCTGGTCAGGAGTTTCGATTTCACGGGGGATCGGGGCTCGAATTGGACTGAATGGAAACACAATGGCCGACATCTTAACCGCAAACCGGGTCAACGGCGAGCCTCGCGGTCGGCGTGGGTCCAGGGGCGGTCGCGCGGCGGGAGAGAGGCAAAAAAAGCGCCCCTGACGAGAGGGGCGCGGGATGTGCGTGGTGCTGGGCGGGATCAGGACTCCGGCTGCGCCGCCGCATGATGCTCGGGGATCTTCACCTGCAACTGTTGCAGGCGACGGCGATCGGCGTGCATCACCTTGAACAGGTAGCCGTCGAGTTCGATCTCTTCACCCTTCTTGGGCAGGTGGCTGAAGGCGTGCATCACCAGACCGCCGACGGTGTCCACCTCTTCATCGCTGAACTGGGTGCCGAAGAAGTCGTTGAAGTCCTCGATCTCTGTCAGCGCGCTCACCGAGAAGACCCGCTTGCTGATGCGGCGGATCTCTTCCGGCTCGTCCTCGATGTCGTCGAACTCGTCGTCAATCTCGCCGACGATGAGCTCCAGAATGTCCTCGATGGTCACGAGGCCAGAGACACCGCCAAATTCGTCCACTACGATGGCCATGTGGTAGCGCTCTTCCCGGAACTCCTTGAGCAGGCGATCGACCCGCTTGCTCTCCGGCACGATCACCGTGGGACGCAGGATCTTCTCCAGCTGGAGCGGTTCGCTGGCATGCTGGCCGCCAAAACCGAACGGCAACAGATCCTTGGCGAGCAAGATGCCCTCCACGTGATCCTTGTCTTCGTTGATCACCGGGAAGCGGGAGTGGCCGGATTCGATGATGACCGGCAGGAACTCGTCCACCGGCTGGGACTTCTCGATGGTCACCATCTGGGAGCGGGGGATCATGATGTCACGCACGCGCAGCTCGGCAATTTCGAGCACGCCCTCGATCATGTCCTTGGTGTCCTGATCGATGAGGTCCCGCTCTTCGGCATCGGCGATGACCTCTACCAGATCATTGCGGTCTTTTGGCTCGCCCTGGAAGAGTTGGCTGAGTTTGTCGAGCCAGGTTTTCTTCGGCGAGCCGGTACTAGGGTGATCGTCGGTCATTTTCTCTCTTGGTTACTCGTATGAACACACTTGAAATCGTTGTGGCTATATGAGGATGGGCACCGGCTGTTTCAAGACGATGACCATCCGGTTCGTTACTCTTCGTCGTTCAGATAAGGATCGGCGAAGCCCAGTTCCTGCATGATGTCGCGCTCGAGCTGCTCCATCTCCTCGGCTTCCTCGTCCTCGATATGGTCATAACCTAGCAGATGCAGACTGCCATGCACAACCATGTGAGCCCAGTGGGCCATCAGGGGCTTGCCCTGTTCGACGGCTTCGGCCTCGACCACCTGGCGGCAGATCACCAGATCCCCGAGCAGGGGCAGCTCGAGACCCGGTGGCGCTTCGAAGGGGAAGGAGAGCACGTTGGTGGGCTTGTCCTTGCCGCGATAGGTGTGGTTGAGCTCGCGGCTCTCCGCCTCGTCCACCAGGCGCACCGTCACCTCGGCCTCGGGCTGGAAGCCCAGAATGGTGCCGTCGAGCCAGCCTTGCAGCTGGGCCTCGGTCGGCAGGCCGTCGTTGCTGGCACAGGCTAGTTGCAGATCCAGGGTCACGCTCATTGGGCACTCTCTTTGCTGGTGTTCTCGTTGCGGGGAGTGGCTGCGCTCTTCTCGGCCGCCTGCTGGGCATCGAATGCCTCGTAGGCCTGCACGATGCGGGCCACCACGGGATGGCGCACCACGTCCTTGGACTCGAAGAAGTTGAAGGAGAGGCCATCGACCCCCTGCAACACCTCCAGGGCGTGGCGCAGACCGGATTTGGTGCTGCGAGGCAAGTCCACCTGGGTGATGTCGCCGGTCACCACCGCCTTGGAGTTGAAGCCGATGCGGGTCAGGAACATCTTCATCTGTTCCGTGGTGGTGTTCTGGGCCTCGTCCAGGATGATGAAGGCGTCGTTGAGGGTGCGGCCGCGCATGTAGGCGAGCGGCGCCACCTCGATGACGTTGCGCTCCATCAGCTTCTCCACCCGCTCGAAGCCCAGCATCTCGAACAGGGCGTCGTAGAGGGGGCGCAGGTAGGGGTCCACCTTCTGGGAAAGATCGCCGGGCAAGAAGCCGAGCTTCTCACCGGCTTCCACCGCCGGGCGGGTCAGCAGGATGCGGCGGATCTCCTGGCGCTCCAGGGCATCCACGGCGGCGGCCACGGCGAGATAGGTCTTGCCGGTCCCGGCGGGCCCGATGCCGAAGCTGATGTCGTGGCGCACGATATTGGCGATGTACTGGGCCTGGTTCGGGCTGCGGGGCTTGATGAGACCGCGCTTGGTCTTGACCGTGACCTCCTTGCCATACGGCAGGGAAGGGGCGGGTTCGTCGTCCTGCTCCAGCACGCGGGACTCCTGCACCGCCAGGTGCACCATCTCGGGGGTGATGTCGCTCACCTTGCTCCCCTTGAGGGGTTGGGTTTCCACATAGAGGTGCTTGAGGATGACGGCAGCCGCCTCCACCTGGGCCTGCTTGCCGATCACTTGGAAGTGGTTGTCCCGGTAGCTTATCTCGATGCCGAGACGGCGCTCCAGCTGCTTGAGGTTGTCGTCAAAGGGTCCGCACAGGCTGGCGAGGCGCTGGTTGTCGGCGGGTTCCAGATGCAGATTCAGGGTGGAGATGTGTCGGCTCAAGGTGTCCTCTTATCGGTTGTTCCCCCGCCACGGGGCGGGGGAGAGAGTCATCAATGGGGTCTGAAGGCCGCAACGCCCAGATCATCGGGCACGTTGTCAGGACGACGGGCGAGGATCTCGCTCGGGGCCGTGGCGATGCGCAGGTTCATTTCGTCCTCGCCGCGGATGAAGCGGCCGCGCAGGGAGTAGGGGCGTACGTCGGTGATCTCCACGTCGGCGAAGCCGCCGATGAGGCGGTGCGGCCCCTCGAAGTTGACCACCCGGTTGTTCTCGGTGCGGCCACTGAGCTGCATGGGATCCATCTTGGAGGGCCCCTCCACCAGGATGCGCTGCACCGAGCCCAGCATGGCGCGGCCGATGAGCATGGACTGGTGATTGATGCGGTTTTGCAGTCGGGTCAGGCGGGCCTTCTTCACTTCCATGTCGACGTCATCGGGCAGGTCCGCGGCCGGGGTGCCGGGGCGCGGGCTGTAGATGAAGCTGAAGCTCATGTCGAAGTTGATCTCCTCGATGAGTTTCATGGTGGCCTCGAAGTCTTCGTCCGTCTCGTTCGGGAAGCCGACGATGAAGTCGGAGCTCATGGTGATGTCGGGACGCACGGCGCGCAGGCGGCGGATCTTGGACTTGTACTCCAGCACGGTGTGCGGGCGCTTCATCATGGTCAGGATGCGATCCGAGCCGCTCTGGATAGGCAAGTGCAGGAAGCTGACCACCTCGGGGGTATCACGATAGACCTCGATGATGTCGTCGGTGAACTCGACCGGGTGGCTGGTGGTGTAGCGAATGCGGTCGATGCCGTCGATGGCAGCCACCAGGCGCAGCAGTTCGGCGAAGGTGCAGACCTCCCCGTCGAAGGTCGGCCCCCGGTAGGCGTTGACGTTCTGGCCGAGCAGGTTCACTTCGCGCACCCCTTGCTGGGCGAGCTGGGCGATTTCATAGAGCACGTCATCCAGTGGCCGGCTCACCTCCTCGCCACGGGTGTAGGGCACCACACAGAAGGAGCAGTACTTGGAGCAGCCTTCCATGATAGAAACGAAGGCGGTCGCCCCCTCGGCACGGGGTTCGGGCAGGTTGTCGAACTTCTCGATTTCGGGGAAGGCGATGTCCACCTGGGCACCGCGCCCCTCCTGCACCTGCTTGATCATGGTCGGCAGGCGGTGCAGGGTCTGGGGTCCGAAGACGATGTCCACATAGGGCGCCCGGCTGCGCAGGTTCTCCCCTTCCTGGGAGGCGACGCAGCCGCCCACCCCGATCACCAGCCCCGGTTTTTTCGCCTTGAGCTTCTTCCAGCGACCGAGCTGGTGGAACACCTTCTCCTGGGCCTTCTCGCGGATGGAACAGGTGTTGAGCAGTAGCACATCTGCCTCTTCCGGCTCCTCGGTAAGCGTGTAGCCATTGCTGGCATCCAGCAGGTCCGCCATCTTGGACGAGTCGTACTCGTTCATCTGGCAGCCCCAGGTCTTGATATGAAGTTTCTTGCTCATTGCTTCTCGTGACTGGTTTTGAAATCGGCAGGATCAAAGGACCGGCCATTTTACTCCGCAATCCCGGTGCTGACCAGTCTGGGGCCGCCCGTCGCCATCAGGGCCGGCTTGTCGTCGGCAATTGCGCATCCCCCTCACTGTTTCTGCCGCCTCCTTGCGTTATCATGCCCCATTCGGTTCGGCCCTTGCCCCTTATCGCGGGGACTCCTTGCAGGAATCAAGTTATGGAACAGTGTGATATTGCCATCGTCGGCGCCGGCATGGTGGGCGCCGCCACCGCCTGCCTGCTGGCGGCAGAGGGGCTCTCGGTTCGGGTCATCGAGACCCGGTTGCCCGAGCCCTATGCCCCCGAGCAGCCGCTGGATCTGCGGGTTTCCGCCATCAGTCAGGCCTCGGTGGCGCTGCTGACCCGGGCCGGTGCCTGGCAATATCTGCAGCAGATGCGGCTGTGCCCCTATCGCCGGCTGGAGACCTGGGAGCTGGACGGCTTCGCTACCCGCTTCGACGCGGTGGATCTCGGGCTGCCCCAGCTCGGCTACATCATCGAGAACCGGCTGATCCAGCTCGCCCTGCTGAAAAGGATGGAGGATTTCCCGACCATCCAGACCCATACCCCGGCGGCGGTGACGAGTCTGCGCCAGAGTGCGGATGACGCCGTGCTGACCCTGGATGACGGCACCGAGCTGCAGGCGCGCTGGGTGCTGGCCTGCGATGGTGCCGAATCCCACACCCGGCGACTGGCCGGCATCGGGGTGTCGCGTTTCGAGTACCGCCAGCACTGCATGCTGATCAACATCGACACCGATTTTGCACAGGAAGACATCACCTGGCAGCAGTTCACCCCGAGCGGCCCGCGCGCCTTCCTGCCGCTGCCGGGCCGCCATGGCTCCCTGGTCTGGTATGACAGCCCGGCCCGCATCCGGGCGCTGGCCGCCATGAGCAACGAGGCCCTGGCCGTCGAGGTGCGCCGCCACTTCCCCAGCCGCCTTGGCGGTTTCACCGTGACGGCCAAGGGGAGCTTCCCCTTGGTGCGCCGCCACGCCAACGACTATCACGCCGGGCGAGTGGTGCTGCTCGGGGATGCGGCCCACACCATCAACCCGCTGGCGGGGCAGGGGGTCAACCTCGGTTTCAAGGACGTGGCCTGCTGGGCCGGGTTGCTCGGCAAGGCGGGGGCACAGTGGCATGAGCTGGCGCTGGCCGGGCGTTACGAGGGGCGACGCCGCCCTGACAACCTGCTGATGCAGTCGGGGATGGATCTCTTCTACGGGGTCTTCAGCAACGAGATAGGCCCCCTCAGGCTTGCCCGCAACCTGGCGCTGAATCTGGCGGACAAGGCGGGCCCCCTCAAGGAGATGGCGCTACGCTATGCGCTTGGGCTGGTATGAGGCAGTGCGTGGCACTGCCAGGTACCAATCGGGTGGCATATCAATCCGTGTGATGGTGCCAGCCGGTTTTTTATATGGCCGCGAGGAGTGATCCTGGCGGCGCAGGGGCAAAACGGCCTCAGGCAAGGGGGGAGCACACCATGAACAAGGCATTGCTGGTGATCGATTTCATCAACGACATCGCCCACCCGGACGGGCGCATCGCCGCCTCGGCGGCCCAGGTGATCGAGCAGAACGCCATTGTGCACGCCAATCAGGCGCTGGATCATGCCCGCGCTCACGGCTGGCTGGTGGTGCTCATCAAGGTGGGGTTTGACGAGGGCTATCTGCTGCAACCCAAGGGTTCCCCCATGTTTGGCCGTGCCCGGCAGTTCGGGGCCCTCTCCCTGGCGGACAGCGGCACCGACTTTCACCCGGAGCTCGATGTGCAACCCGGGGATCTGGTGCTGACCAAACCCAGGGTCAGCCCCTTCTACGGCACGGCGCTGGAGCCGGCGCTACGGGCCAATCGCATCGAGCATCTCTATGTGTGCGGCGTGAGTACCAGCTGGGCCATTCAGGGGGCGGTGCGAGATGGTCACGATCGGGACTACGCCATCACCATCCTGGAGGATGCCTGTGCGGCGGCGGATGCCGCAGAACACCAGGCTTCCCTGCGCATGCTCGGTCGCATTGCCGAGATCATCAAGGTCGCGGAGCTGCTCTGACCACTCGTATCTAATCCACTCATTTTTCATGCCAATGCTCTGTTGAAACCGAACCAATTTCGGGCAACATGAGTGGAACCGTACTGGCCACAAGGATGAGGACATGCGTTATCAGGGCAGGATCGCGAGCTGGAATTCACAACGCGGTTTCGGGTTCATCAAGCAGGAGCAGGGCGGAGCCGATCTTTTTGTTCACATCACCACCCTGCAATTCGATGGCAGGCCGCCGGAGGTGGGGGAAAAGGTTTCCTATCTGATCGGGAGCAGCAAGGATGGCAAGCCTTGTGCCGTACAAGTGTTCTTTCCCGACCGCCCGCTCTCGCTGGCTGGCGGACCTATGCCATCCATGCCGGATCGTGGGAGCAGGGAGGATTTGAGCCCTCGGGCACCACACGCCACCACATATAGAACCCGGGAGTATCATGCTCCTCGTCGCAAGGGGCGCTGGGGTGGCAAGTTAATCCCCCTATTGGTGCTGGCGGGGTTGTTCTCCCTCTATTCCCGCTTCTCGGCCGAGTTTGCCTCACTTCCATCCGCTCCCTCTTTTAGCCAGGAGGACAGTACTTCGAACAGTACGATTCAGGCACCGACTTTTGTTCGTCAGTGCGATGGCCGTCAGCATTGCTCCCAGATGACTTCCTGCGAGGAGGCGACCTGGTTTTTGCAAAATTGCCCCAATACCAAGATGGATGGGGAAGGAGACGGCATCCCCTGCGAGCGGCAGTGGTGTGGCCATTAGCCAGCCGTTTTGTACTTCAGGATTCCGGTTCGGGCTGCGCTCCTCTCAGAGGCTGTGGCTCTGCGGATATGCCGCCCTGACCAGGGCCAGAAAGCGATCCCGAATGGGATCGGCAAATTCCGGGTTCCACACCAGGCTGATTTCCCATTCCGACCAGGGGCCGGAGAGGGGGTAGAGGGTCACCTCCTTGCCTGCGATGAACCCCACGCTGCGCGGCAGGATGGCGTTGCCGATACCGGCGGCCACCAGGGCGACCATGGTCTGGATGTCTTCCGCCTCCTGGATGAGACCGGTCAGCCGGTTGGCGCCGAGAAAGCGGGCGATCTGCTGGCTGAGACCCGGGCAGCGATGGCCCACCATCTGCAGCAAGGGATCGCGGATCAGCGCCCGCTCCAGGTCGAAGTCCGGCCCTGCCACCTGGGTGGGGACGGCCAGCACCAGTCTGTCCGTCAGCAGCCTGTGTTCCCTCAGCTGCGGCGCATCAGGCCGTCGCATGAAGCCCAGTTGCAGCCTACCCGCCAGCAAGTGCTCCTGCTGGATGGCGGAGGTGGTGTCCCGCAGGTGAACCAGCACGTCGGGGGCCTGCTGCTTGAAACGGGCTACCAGGGAGGGGGCCAGTGCGAAGCTGGAGAGCCCGAACCCGATGTTGAGGCGTCCGGCGGCACCGCTTGCCAGCGCCAGGGCATGCTGCTCAAATCCCTTGCCGTGATCCACCAGAGCCATGGCCTGGGGCAGCAACTGGAGGCCGATGGCGGTCAGCTCGGCCCCGTGGCGGCCCCGGTTGAACAGGGTGCTGCCGAGGGCCTGCTCCAGCCCCTGGATCTGCTTGGTCAGGGCCGGTTGCGTCACAAAAAGCCGGCTGGCCGCCTCCCGGTAGTTGGCACTCTCGGCCAGCGTGACGAAGACCTGCAATTGTCTCAGGTCGAATCTCATTCCATTTGGTTATCCAATGTGGTGATTTATTGATTATAAATTATCTAATCTCCTTGTTCTAATGGTCTCGAAACGGGCCTGCTTGCCCGCTGTTCAGTCACAAGGAGTCATGTCATGTCGAGCGAACGCTATCTGTTTTTGATCAAGGGGAGCCTGGTGATGGCTCAGCCGCTGGCCGCACCGGAGACCGGGGAGCTGCTGACCAGTCTGTTGCAGCAGGGGTTCGTCGTCGCCCCCTTGCCGGTGTGGGCCAGCAATGCGGAGCAGGCGCTCGCCTGTTACGAGGCCGCTGCCCAGCGGCAGGTCTTCGCCGATGCGCTGGCGGGGAGAGCCCTGTGAGCGCGGTGCGCTTGAAGGCCGCGGCCCTGCTGCTGGACATGGACGGTGCCCGGCGACGGCTCGCACAACTGCCGCCGACGCGCTGGGCGCTGGTGACTTCCGCAAGCCGGAGGGTGGCAGAGCACCGGCTGCTGCACGCCGGATTGCCGCTGCCCCGTCTCCTGGTGTGCGCCGGGGATGTGGTACGGGGCAAGCCGGATCCCGAGCCTTATTTGCTGGCTGCCAGCCGGTTGGGACTGGCTCCGGCCGATTGCCTGGTGTTCGAGGATGCGCCAGCGGGCATCGCCAGCGCCCTGCAGGCGGGTTGCCAGGTGGTGCAGATGGGGGGAACAAGGCGGTATGACGACAGGCTCAAGGGCTGGCTGCGGGACTGGCGCGGGATCGAGATCGAGGTGGCACCGGACGGGCTCCATCTTCATCTGCCTGCCCCGCTGCCGGCAGAGGCAGGATGATGACGACAAGGGGCACGCCATTCAGGCGCCGCAAGATTGCCCGATGCTGGGGGAAGCCTGCTCAGCCGAATAGCGTTCCACCCGGTTGCGGCCATTGTGCTTGGCCAGATAGAGCGCCTGATCGGCGCGAGAGAGCAGCTCGTCCAGATTGAAGGGGCCCTCTCTCTGGGAGGCGATACCGATGCTGACCGTGATGCAGACGGCGGGCTCGGCTCCCTTTTCTTCCCCTGGCTGCGCGACGATTTTTCGCAGCCGCTCGGCCACCGCCATGGCCTGCTCCTCGCTGAGGCCGGGCCAGATGGCCACGAACTCCTCTCCCCCCAGGCGACAAAAGAGATCTCCCGGTCGAAGCTGGTCGCGCACCCGGGCCGCGAAGCTGCTCAACTGGTTGTCACCCTCTTCGTGACCGTGACGATCATTGATGCGTTTGAAATGATCGATGTCCAGCATGCAGATCGCCACAGGGTAGCGCTGCACCGTGAGGTGCTGGAGCAGTTCATTGGCGGCCGACCAGAAGCCGGCCCGGTTCAGCGCACCGGTCAGGTGATCGTGGTGGGCCAGGTGTTTCATCTCCCGCAGCAGGCTGTTGCGGGCCGCCATGATGCTGGCGGCGGTCAGGGGGGTGAGAGCGATCAACATGACCCCTATCCGGACGGAGAACATCCAGTACTGGGTCTGGACATCGTGATTGATGACGAGGTGGCCGTTTGAGAGGGCGATCAGGATCAGGGTGCTGTAACTCAGGGTCAGCAGGCTGGTGGCGAAGACGGAGTAGGTGACGGCGCACCAGAGCAGCGCCGGTACCGGGAAGGCGATGGATCCCGGCCCCTCGACGAGCAGGGTGAGCAGCAGGGAGGCCACCAGGCTCAGCAGCGGCATCAATCTGGCCCAGGAGAACTCGGTGCGGTAAAGGAAGGTGCGCCAGGGGGGCACGCTGTCATGGGGAGGCAGTGTCAGGAGCACCGGCAGTATGGTCATGTAGTTCACCAGCTCGCTGGCAAACCAGAAGCCCAGCCCGTAGAGCGGGGGGCCCAGAGACAGGATGGGATTGATGATGGCGCCGACCACGCCGGCGGCGAGGGAGGCGGCCAGGGTGTTTCGCAGCAGGAGCACGAGGGAGGTGGGGCGCCTGAGGAGCTTGTCGGCAGGCGCGAGCCGATGCATCAGCAGATACCCGACGCCGATGCCGGCCAGGTTGCCGCAGGTCAGCAGGATGGTTTTGAACAGGGGCTCGCCGGTGAAGAGGGCGGCGAGAAAAAAGCCCAGTATGCCGCCGGCCCAGCCCGCCGGGGTGGCCAGGCGTGGATAGCGCACCATGCAGCCGAGCAGGACCGCATTGGCAGGCCAGAAGGCCGCCAGCAGGTTGGGGGGGCGGGTGAAGATGCCGATCAGCGAGAACAGCAGTACCAGGGCGGCGACACACAACAGAGCGGACAAGGGCGTCAATGTGCATGAGGTACGTTGGCGTGCGATGTCCCCCATGGGGACCTCCTGACAAGAGGGGGTTTGTTCAGAGTATGGCTGGCACGTGACAAGGGTGAACGAGGGGGAGAGAAGAAAACGCCCCCTGGTGGAGGGGGCGTGAAGGCTTACTTGAAGACCCGGAAACGCACGTCGTCGTCGATGAAGGTCTTGTCGCCGGCAGGTTGCTCTATGCTGCCAAAAGGCATCTGGGCACGAAGCAGCCAGCTGGCGGGCAGGTCCCACTCCTTGCGCACCGCATCGTCGATGAGCGGGTTGTAGTGTTGCAGGGAGGCGCCGATGCCCTCCTGGGCCAGGGTGGTCCAGACCGCGAACTGGGCGATCCCGGTGGCATGTTCGGACCAGATGGGGAAGTTGTCGGCATAGAGAGCGAATTTCTGCTGAAGATCCTCGATGACGGCGGTGTCTTCGAAGAAGAGCACGGTGCCAGTCCCGGCGCGGAAGCTGCCGTTGATCTTGGCTTCACTCTGGGGATAGGCCTCCGGCGGCACTATCTTCTTGAGCTCCGCCTTGACGATGTCCCACAGCTTGTGGTGCTGCTCGCCGAACAGGATGACGGCGCGGGAACTCTGGGAGTTGAACGAAGAGGGGCTGTGCTTGACGGCATCCTTGATGAGGGCGGTCAGCTGGGCCTCGGAGTGGGTCACCCGGTTGCCCAGGGCATAGATGGTACGACGTGCTTTGATCTGTTCGATAAACGGACTGCTCATAACATCTCCTTGGTTGATGAATCATCACCGCCAGCGTTGCCGACAAAGGTCATCTGGCTCCAATTTCTCGAGTCATCGACTATATCACCTTGCGGGCAATAAACCGTCAACGAGGAGTAATGACTGTTTCTACTTTTTATGGATATTCACATGACGGATGTGAATATGGCCGTGAGACACCTTGATATCTTTTTTATCATTAGCAGTGGATATTAATGACTTCAATTAATATATTTTGCAGATTTTTAATCTATAAAATTCATCCAATATGACATTTTATAGAGATTGACATGACGGCGGCGCTGATCAAGGAACGCTATTACATACTGACTCCGCTGTCGTTTCTCCTGGGAGGGCTGGTGCTGATCGCCACCCTGTTGCTGGCGGCAGCCAGCTACCTGAGCAGCATCGACAAGACGGTGGCGGGTTACGGTCACATGCTGGCCGCCCTCGACGCCACCCTGCTCCAGGACATGGCGCAGGACAACCGCCGCCAGCTTGGCGTACTGGAAGCGTCCCTGGACAAGCAGGCCATCGCTGCCGGGGCATCGGCCATCAATCCCATCTGGGCCATTGCCCATCAGTTCAAGTACGACGCCCACTTCCTCTATTTCTACAACGCGCGCACCCATCGGCTCGACAGCTATCCCGACTGGCAGCAACCAGAGGGCTACCGGGCACAGGCGCGGCCCTGGTACCAGACCCTGTCCGGCTAGGGCGATGATCTCGTCTGGTTCGGTCCCTACCCGGAGTTCGATTCGGCCCGGCAGGTACTGACTCTCATCAAGCGGGTCAAGGATGATGAGGGGCAACTGCTTGGGCTGCTGATGGTGGACATGTCGTTCAGCGCCTTGCAGGGGGCGTTGCACCGGGCGGTGGGTGAGGATCCGGTGGCCCTCTACATCACCGAGCGCAAGGGCGGCAAGCTGGTGGTGAGGCACAATTTGTCGCTGTTGCCGCCCCGTCTCGAGCGGGAGACGCAGGCGGTCGGCCTGGACGGGTTCTGGGCAGGTCGCCACCTGCAACACGCTCTGGAGGGGATGGAGTGGGATCTCAACGTCTATCTCCCCCCCTCCCATTTTCATGAAAACCTGCAAGACACCCTGCTGATGGTGGTGCTGCCCGCCCTGGCGCTGCTCTGCATCTGGCTGTGCAGCCTGTGCTTTCTGATGCGGATCTTTCGCCAGGAGCAGGCGCTTGTGCAGGGCTCGCTCAGCGGCCTCATCCGGGATGAGGCGCGAAAGGAGATCCAGCGGCGTCAGCGAACCTGGTTCGTGCACGGCAGCCTGGGGGAGATAGAACAGGTGCGAAACAGCCTGCTGCAAGGGCAGGATGCCCTGCTCCACGACCCTCTCACCGGCATCCTGAACCGGAGGGCCTTCGATCAGCAGCGGGCCGGGCTGGAGCAGGCGGGGACACCCTACTGGCTGGTGCTGTTCGATGTGGACAACTTCAAGCGCGTCAACGACAGCTGGGGACACGGTGTGGGGGATGCGGTGCTGTTTCGGGTAGCCACCATCATGGCGAGAACCCTGGGGGATGAGCAGGTCTACCGCATCGGGGGCGATGAATTTGCGGCCTTGCTGCCCTGGGAGCAGGCGGAGGTGGAATGTCGCCTGACCCACCTGCTCGGTCGGGTGAAGGCCCTGAAATGGCGGGAGTTCGCCGACGCCATCACCCTGAGCGCCGGCGGCGCGCGCTATCCGGATGATGCCCTGACGCTGCTCGAGCGGGCCGATGCCTGCCTGTACGAGAGCAAGCACCAGGGGCGGGATTGCTGGCATCTGGCGGCGTCGTTGCCCGTTGACGGGGAGGTTGTGACAGTATCTGTCTGACGGTGATCGCTGCAAAAAAGGGCCTTTGGGCCTAGAAAAGGGTCATGACGGGGATGATTTCTCGTGTGACCTTTTTTTTTGATGTGGTTTCAGGTGGTTAGCCTGCTTTCTTGCATTGTGTCGCGAACCGGAGACAGGGAGGGCTGGCCGTGAGGTGCCCCTTGCGGCAGTGGCGCAGGTCAGGGGGCTTTGTATAGTGTAGGGAAAAATAATCAATCATCAGGTTTGACAGGAGTACCCCATGAAAATGAAACCGTTTGGCATGAGCGCACTGGCGCTGCTGGGGGCGTTGCTGTTGGGCACAGGACAGGTGCAGGCATCCGAGACCCTCAATACCATTCTCGGCGGCGGAGCCGGCGGGGTGGCGGGCACCATGATCGGCAAGGAGCTGGGTGGCGACACCGGCGCCCTGGTGGGGGCAGCCCTGGGGGGCGCGGCCGGTGGTGCGGCCACGGCCAATAGAGGCAACAAGAACGAAGCTGCGCTCGGCGGCGCCGTTGGTGCCCTGGGCGGGGCTGCCATCGGCAAGAGCGTCGGTGGCAGCACGGGCCAGCTGATCGGCGCCGGCATCGGTGGTGCCGGTGGCTCTGCCATCGGAGCCAGGACCGGGGATGGTCATGAGAGCCGCGGCGATCGCTATTACGATGACAGGCGCTATCACAAGCACCACAAGAAACACAAAAAGCACCGCAAGCACAGATGGCATGACGACTGATGCCGCGGCAAGCTGACCGACAAAAAGGGGCCTTTGGCCCCTTTTTTGATCCCGCTGCCGGCCCGTGAGGGGCGGCGAGCGGCCTCTTACACCAGCCGGTGCTGGCGCCTGCCAAGGGAGAAGGCGTTGATGTTGTCGATGAGCTGATCCGCGAGGCGCTGCATCGACTCTTCGCTGGCCCAGGCCACGTGGGGAGTCAGGATGAAATTGGGGTAACGCAGGGCCTGCATCAGAGGGTGATCCGGAGGCGGCGGCTCGACACTCGCCACATCGAAACCGGCGCCGCCCAGACGGCCGTTGCCGAGGGCTTCGAGCAGCGCCTGCTCGTCCACCAGACCGCCACGGCCCACGTTGATGAGCAGGGCGCCCGGTTTCATCAGGGCCAGCTCCCGCTCCCCGATGAGATGGCGGGTGTAGGGGGTGAGCGGGCAGTGCAGGCTGATCACATCCGAACTTTGCAGCAGGGCATCCAGGGGCAGCCTGTCGTCATCCCCCGGGGAGCCGACCTGGCTCTGGGCATAGTAAACCTCCATCCCGATGGAGCTGGCCCGCTGTCCCAGTGCCTGTCCCAGGGTTCCCTTGCCGATGATCCCGAGGCGCTTGCCATGCAGATCCGTGATGGGGTGGTCGAAGAAGCAGAACTGGCCGCTTTGTTGCCAGCGCCCCTCCAGCAGGGACTGGCGCCAGGCGAACAGGTTGCGCGACAGGGCGAGCATCAGGGCCATGGCGTGCTCGGGGACGGAAGGGCCCGAGTAGTTGCGGATATTGCACACGGCGACATTGGCGGCGCGGCACGCCTCCAGATCCAGGTTGTCGCTGCCGGTGGCGGCCAGGGCGATCAGGCGCAGTTCGGGCAGCTGGGCCAGTTCATCGGCCCCGATGCGCACCTTGTTGATGATGGCGATGCTGGCGCACTTGAGCCGCTCCACCACCTGATCCGGTGCCGTGGTCGGGTAGCTTTGCCAGTGATGGGGAAAATCGGGGCGGCGTAGATTGATGCCGGTGTCCAGGGTGTCGCTGTCGAGAAACACGATTTGCTGCATGAAGCCTCCTGCCATTGGTTCGGACATGATGCCAAACATGGAGGGCGGCTGACCAGCGCGGTGGCATCGGGCCAAGTCCGATGGGGAAGGTAAAGGCGGGTGGCTGTGCCTCGGAGGGACTCAGATCCAGCCCAGGTGCGTCAGCCAGCCCTGGATGCGCCCCGGCGTCTCCTCCAGGTCCATCAGGGCATAGGGGCGGTAGTTGAGCTTGTGGCTGCGGCGGCTCTCGCTTCTGCGGGCTTCGGCCGCCAGCAGGGGCCAGCGTCCTCCCTCCTCCTGATAGAGATCCAGGGTAGGGATGCTGCCCTGGGCTATTTGCTTGGCGAGGGTCTGGTTGCTCAGCTGGTTGGGGAAGAAGCCGTCGAGCAGCACCAGGGCATCGGGGGCGGGCAACTGTTCGCTGGCGATGAGGTTGGCGGCCCAGGCGGCGCTGGTACCCTGGGCCAGCAGCAGCTTGAAGCCCCCCTCCTGCAGCTTGGCATCCCCCAGCTTGCTGATGCGGGAGGCAAACTGCTTGCGAAAATCGTCGATGACCTGCTGTTTCTTCTCGGCGGCAGGGTCGAGCTCGGTCTGCTGCGGCGAGGGGAGCAGCAGCAGGGTATCGAAACCGAGGCGCCCCAGCTCCCGGGTCAGTTGCCACAGCTGGCCGCTGCGCTGCCAGTCGGGCAGCAGGATGACCAGACCCACGTAGTTGTCGCTGTCGTGCTTGGCAAACAGTACCTGTTGCTTGTCCACCCTGGTGCTGTCGGGTATTCCCTGCCAGTCGCTGCTCTGCCAGTAGTCGGGGGGAACCAGGGGGGCTGGATCCGGGGCGGCGCTTGACGGTGCCTGCCCGGCGCCGTGGGCGGCAAAAGCAAGCAGGGTCAGCAGCAGATAGGGGCGAAATGTCATGGGGGATCCTCCAGCACTCCCTCATAGCGGCCTCGCCGGGGGTTTCTTTAGGGCAAGGGGGCACATCGGCATCGGCGGTGGCGAAGAGGGTCTGACCGGCGGGCCGGGCACGGGCCCGGGATTGTTCCAAATGGCAAAGCATTCCCGGTTTTGATTGTTCCATCCCGTGACCCATACATGGTTCAGTAAGGGCAGGCAGACAGGGGGGCCGGGGCATGTTGTCACTGGCCGCAGGCGGAGAATTCTTCCCCCTGTCTCGTCAGAACGAGAGATTCACCCTCACTTTCCATCGACAGGGAGCGTTATCGCCATGAGCACCTTGGTTCACTTGCCCATCCTCGACCTGAGGCAGCTGGATGCCTCGCCCGACGCCCGGGCCGATTTTCTGGCATCGTTGCGCGATGCCGCGAGAGAGACGGGATTTTTCTACCTGACCGGCCACGGCATCGATCCCGAGCTGCAACAGGAGGTACAGCAGCTATCGCGGGCCTTCTTTGCGCTGCCTCTGGCGGCCAAGCAGCAGGTCGCCATGATCCACTCTCCCCATTTTCGTGGCTACAACCGACCGGGGGCGGAGCTGACCCGGGGTCAACCCGACTGGAGAGAGCAGTTTGATATCGGTGCCGATCGCCCAGCCTTGCCGCGCGCGGCGGGCGACCCGCCCTGGTGGCGGTTGCAGGGGCCGAATCAGTGGCCGGAGGTGCTGCCGACACTGCAACCCGTGCTGACGCGCTGGCGTGGGCAGATGACCCGCATGTCCCGTACTCTGCTCGGGGCTTTTGCCGAGGCGCTCGCACTGTCGCCAGATGCCTTCGATGCCCTGCACGGAGAGCGTCCCAACGAACATATCAAGCTGATCCGCTATCCCGGTGAGCGGGGCGCCACCCAGGGGGTCGGTCCCCACAAGGATTCGGGCTTCCTGAGCTTCCTGCTGCAGGATGACCAGCCCGGCCTGCAGGTGGAGGTGGCGCCGGATCACTGGATCGACGCGCTCCCGCTCCCCGGCACCTTCGTGGTCAACATCGGTGAGCTGCTGGAGCTCGCCAGCAACGGCTACCTGCGTGCGACCGTGCACCGGGTGGTGCCGTCGGCGCCGGGGCAGGAGCGTCTCTCCATCGCCTTCTTCCTGGGGGCCCAGCTCGACGCCGTGGTGCCCGTCTATCCGCTGCCCGAGACACTGGCCCGTGAAGCCAGGGGGCCTGCCACCGACCCGCACAATCCGCTGCTGCGGGAGGTGGGCTGGAACTACCTCAAGGGGCGGCTGCGTTCCCACCCTGATGTGGCATTGCGCCACCATGCCGATCTGTTGTCGGCGCCCCGGGCGCTGGCGGTCGGCGAAACCACCCATTGATTGTATGGCAAGGAGCACAAGATGAACAAGCACGGACTGTTTTCCCTGAGCGGCCTGGTATTGGCCCTCGGACTCTCTCTCTCCGCCCAGGCAGCCCAGGCGCTGCGGGTTGCCGCGGATCCACTGCCCCATGCGGATATCCTCGGCGAGGTGAAACGCCAGGACCCTTCGCTGGATCTGCAGGTGATCGAGCTCAGCGGCGGCATCAATGCCAATGCCCTGTTGGTGGCGGGTGATGTGGATGCCAACTACTTCCAGCACGTCCCTTACCTGCGGGATCAGGAGAAGGCGCTCGGCACCGAGCTGGTGGTGGCCGCGACCGTACACGTGGAGCCTCTTGGCATCTATTCGAAGAAGTTCAAGCACCTGAGGGAGGTACCGGAAAAGGCGGTGATAGCCCTGCCCAACAATGTCACCAACCTGAGCCGGGCCCTCTATCTGTTGCAGCACGAGGGGCTCATCACCCTCAAGGCCGGCCATGAAGATCTGGCGCGGGATCTGGCGACGGTGCACGACATCGCCACCAACCCCAAGGCGCTCAGGATCCTGGAGATCGAGGCGCCGCAGCTGCCGCGCTCCCTCGACGACGTGGATCTGGCGGTGATCAATGGCAACTATGCCCTGGAGGCGGGGCTGGAGCCTGCTCGCGATGCCCTGGGGCTGGAGAGCGCCCAGAACAATCCCTACGCCAACATCCTGGTGACCACCCCGGCGCTCAAGGATGATCCGCGGATCCGCCAGTTGGCGCGGGATCTGGAGTCCAGGGCGATCGCCGACTTCATTCGCAAGAGCTACAAGGGGTCGGTGATCCCGGTGGCCGGGCGGCAGTCATGATCGTGCTGGAGGGGCTCGGCAAGCAGTACCCGGGGCACGGGCAACCCGCTCTGGAGGGGGGGTCGCTCGAGATTCCGGATGGGGCCATCTACGGCATTCTCGGGCGCAGCGGCGCGGGCAAGAGCACGCTCATTCGTTGCCTCAATCTGCTGGAGCGGCCAAGCCGGGGCCGCATCCTGTTCGATGGTCGCGACATCACGGCCCTGGAGGGAGCGGCCTTGCGCCGCCACCGTCAGGGGACCGGCATGATTTTCCAGCACTTCAATCTGCTGCACGCCCGCAGCGTGGAGGAGAACGTGGCGGTCCCGCTGGAAATCGCCGGAGTGGCGCGCCGGGAGTGGGCGGCCCGGGTCAGCGAGCTGTTGGAACTGGTGGGGCTTGGCGAGCACCGTCGCGCCTTTCCCTCCCAGTTGTCGGGGGGGCAGAAGCAACGAGTGGGCATCGCCCGCGCCCTGGCCGCCAATCCGCGCCACTTGCTCTGTGACGAGGCGACCAGTGCCCTGGATCCGGAGACCACGGAGTCGGTGCTGGCGCTGCTTGCCGACATCAACCGCCGCCTCGGGATCACCATAGTGCTCATCACCCACGAGCTGGAGGTGGTCAGGGCCATCTGCGATCACGCAGCATTGCTTGAACAGGGTCAGCTGGTGGAAAGCGGCGCTCTGGGCACCCTGCTGGCCAACCCCGACTCCCGCGTGCGACAGGCCTTGTTGCCGGATCCCGAGATCCTGCGGCGTTTCATGGCGCGTCACGGAGTCACAGAGGAGGTGCGTTTATGCAGAGTCGCCTGAGTGTCGATGCCTTGCTCGAACTGATGTATCAGGGGTCGCTCGAAACGCTCTACATGGTGGGAGTGGCGGCCGTGTTCACCCTGTTGCTGGGGCTGCCGACCAGGGTGCTGCTGGTGGTGACCCGTCCCGGGGGCGTGCTGCCCTTGCCCCGTCTCAACATGGTGCTGGGGATCGGTATCAACATCGGGCGGTCGCTCCCCTTCGTGGTGCTCCTGATCGCCCTGATCCCCCTGACCCGGCTGGTGGTCGGCACCTCACTGGGCAGCACCGCCGCCATCGTTCCCATTACCCTGGGGGCCTTCCCCTTCTTTGCCCGGGTGGTGGAGAGCGCCCTCGATGAGGTGGACAAGGGGCGCGTCGAAGCCGTGCTCGCCATGGGGGGCAGCGGCTGGCACGTGGTCGTCAAGGCGCTGCTGCCCGAGGCCTTGCCGGCGCTGCTGGCCGGACTCACCCTGACGGTGGTGATGCTCATTGGCTTCTCCTCCATGGCAGGGGTTGTCGGTGGCGGCGGGCTCGGGGATCTGGCGATCCGCTACGGCTACCAGCGCTTTGACGACAAGGTGATGGCAGGGACAGTGGTCATGTTGCTGCTGCTGGTGCAACTGGTACAGGGGGTGGGGGACAGGCTGGTGCGGGCACTGGCCCATCGCCGCTAGGGGCACGGCTTCTCATCAGGCCGGCCGTGAGGTGCCAGCCAATAAAAAAGCGAGCCTTGGCTCGCTTTTTTTGCAATCACATCAAGGGGTCAACTTAGTTGACGCGACGCTTGAATTCACCGGTACGGGTGTCGATTTCGATCTTGTCACCGATCTCCACGAAGGCGGCAACGGCCAGCTCGTAGGAGGTGCCCTTCAGGCGGGCAGGCTTGGTCACTTTACCGGAGGTGTCGCCACGGGCGGCCGGCTCGGTGTACTCGACTTCACGCACGATGGTGGTCGGCAGTTCTACGGAGATGGCTTTCTCGTTGTAGAAAGTCACTTCGCAGAGGTCTTCCATGCCGTCTACCAGGTAGTTCAGGGCATCACCCAGGTTGTCTTTCTCGACGTCGTACTGGTTGTACTCGGTGTCCATGAAGACATACAGCGGGTCGGAGTAGTAGGAGTAGGTGCACTCTTTACGCTCCAGCTGAACGACTTCCAGCTTGTCGTCGGCCTTGAAGACGGTCTCGGTGGCGCTGCCGTTCAGCAGACCCTTCAGCTTCATCTTGACCACGGCGGAGTTACGGCCGGATTTGTTGAATTCAGCCTTCTGGACCACCATCGGCTCGGTGCCGATCATGACTACGTTACCAGCGCGGATTTCCTGTGCGGTTTTCATGTAAAAAATTCCTGTTCGTGAAACGGACGGATAAAAACTGCCAGATTATATACGGCTTTCTAAAAATTTCACCAACCTCGTGACGAGATCCCCGTCCGCCAGCAGCCTCTGTGGCCAGGTGCGCCCATGTTGCTGACATATGGCCGCGTATTGAGGCCATTGTGCCCAGAGTTCACCCGTATGCTCCCCCCGGTTGAGGGCATGGTTGAAGCGGCGCAGCCACTGACCGGCCGGCGCTGGCAAGGGGGAGAGGTAGTGGTCGAGAAAACCGTCCAGCTTGACCATGTGGGCATCCTCTTCCTGCTGGTAGATGTGCCAGAGGAAGGGGCGCCCCGCCCACTGGGCCCGCACGAAGGAGTCCTCCCCGCGCACCAGGTTGAGATCGCAGCTCCACAGCAGGCGATCGTAGCCCCTCTGATCGGTCATCGGCAGCAGCTTGATGGTGAGGTTGCCCGCCTGGAGCAGATCTCCGGCCCGGGCACCGGGAATGGCCTCTGCCAGCCCTGCGCCGATGAGCACGTCGTCGAGGGAGCGCCCCAGCGGCAGCAGCAGGGTGACGGGGGTGACGGTCTGGCGCCAGCCCTCGACCAGGCTCCTGAGCGCCTCGCTCTCGTAGGTAAAGAGGCTGATCCGCAGCTCGTCTTCTCGTTGGGGTGGCAGGCCGAGGCTGGCCCAGTAGGCAGTCAGTCCCGCTTCATCCTGCTGCCAGCGCTCGCGCTCGACGATGAGGCCGTGCTCGCACAAGAGGCCGCCGGTTCTGGCGGTGAAACCCGGGAAGAAGAAGTACTTGTCGAGGCGCCGGCTGCCGACCTGCTGGGGCGAGGCGAGGCCATGGCAATCCTCGACCCAGCTCTCGGCGGAGAGGTATTCGAGGTTGATCCAGCAGGGGGGCGTGGTCTGCTCGGCCATGCGTTCGATAAAGGGGGCGGGCAGCTCGCAGGCAAACGCCTCGATGACCACCCTGGCCGGGGTCATGTCGGCGGGAAGGCGCTCGTGCCAGTGCTGGACATAGATGCCATCGACCCACTGACCGTCCTGTGCGGGGTCGAGCGCCGGGCAGATGCGGGCGAAGCTAGCCAGATCGTCCACCCAGAGCCGCACCTGCATCTCACTCTTCTGCGCCGGGAGCGCGCCTTCCTGTTTGAGCTGGCGGGCGAGTCGCCAGGTGACGCCGATGTCACCGAAGTTGTCGACGACGCAGCAGAAGATGTCCCAGTCGAACGGGGGGAGAGGGCTTGTCATGGCGCAGGGTCCCAGATGCAAAAAACCGGTGCGCAGGGTAGCACACCGGTTGGCTGGCTTCTAACGGTCGGCTCGGGGCCGAAGGAGGAACTTACTCCTTGCCGTAGACGTTGTTCTCCTGCTCGCGCACCCGGATGAAGGTGGTGCGTTTGGTGAGCTCTTTCAACTGGCTGGCACCCACATAGGTGCAGGTGGATCGCACCCCGCCCAGGATGTCGCGCACCGTGTTCTCCACCGGGCCGCGGTAGGGCAGCAGTACGGTTTTGCCTTCGGAGGCGCGATACTCGGCGACGCCGCCGGCGTGCTTGTCCATGGCGCTGGCCGAGCTCATGCCGTAGAACTTCATGAAGGGCTCGCCATCGACCTCGACGATTTCACCGCCGCACTCTTCGTGAGCGGCCAGCATGCCCCCCAGCATCACGAAGTCGGCGCCGCCGCCAAATGCCTTGGCCACATCCCCCGGGCAGGTGCAGCCGCCGTCACCGACGATCTGGCCACCCAGGCCGTGGGCCGCATCGGCACACTCGATGATGGCGGAGAGCTGCGGGTAGCCGACCCCGGTCTTGACCCGGGTGGTGCAGACCGAGCCCGGGCCTATGCCCACCTTGACGATGTCGGCGCCGGAGAGGATCAGCTCCTCCACCATCTCGCCGGTCACCACGTTGCCTGCCAGGATGACGTGGTTCGGGCAGGCCTCGCGGATCTTGCGCAAAAACTCGACGAAGTGCTGGGAGTAGCCGTTGGCCACGTCCACGCAGATGAAGCGCAGGGCGCTGGACATCGCGAGGATCTGGCGGGTCTTGGTGAAGTCCTCCTCCGAGGTGCCGGTGGAGACCATTACGTGGCCCAGCAGGGCCGGGTCGGTCTCATTGACGAAGGTTTGCCACTGCGCAAGGCTGTAGTGCTTGTGCACCGCCGTCATCATCTCGAAGCTGGCCAGGGTACGCGCCATGGCGAAGCTGCCGACGGTATCCATGTTGGCGGCGATGACGGGCACGCCCTGCCATTGGGTCTGGGTGTGCTTGAAGGTGAACTGGCGGGTCAGGCTGACTTGGGAACGGCTCTTTAGAGTAGAGCGCTTGGGGCGAAACAGGACATCCTTGAAACCGAGCTTCAAGTCTTCTTCGATACGCATTGCGAATTCCTTATTGAGCCTTGTGTGAGAGGTCACTTTGCAGTGGCAACTTTTCGGCAGGCGCAAAAAAACCGGTGGTTTTCAGGCCCTCCGGTTTACAGCAGTGTAGGCAAAAATCCCGTCAGAACAAGACTGATAATTCACGCACCGCTGTGGTAGCCTTTGGCGTCACAACCTGAGGATGGCCGCCAGCGTCATCCAGCACCCTGTTCTCCCCTCGTTTTCCTGCTGCATTCCCCACTCACGCGCCGTGCCCGGCATGGATTGTCGCCTGTTGGCACCGCGTCCAGAGCCCGCTCCCCTGCACGCCAGAATCCGGTTGACCCGGCAGTTGGCTGTGATACATCTGGGCGCAAGACTGACAAGGCGAGAGAGCAAGATGGGCAAGAGAATGGTGGTGGCGGCCATGATGTGGGCGCTGTGCGGCAGCGCGATGGCGGCCCAGACCAGCTACGGCTGGATCGAGAAGGGGGTGCTGATGCCCTACGGGGTGGCGGTCAAGATGAAGCTCGATACCGGTGCCCTCACTTCGTCGCTGGATGCCCGCGACCTGAAGCATTTCAAGAAGGATGGCAAGCCCTGGGTGCGCTTCAACCTGGTGCTGACCGATGCCAATACCGACAAGGTGGTGCGCCGGAGCGTGGAGCGACCGGTGGAGCGCAGCGTGACGGTACGCGGGGCGGGCGGCATGGAGGAGCGCCCGACGGTGACCATGTCCGTCTGTGTCGGGGACCAGGTCTACAAGGAGTGGTTCACCCTGCGGGATCGCAGCAAGATGATCTACCCGGTGCTGCTGGGGCGCCGTCTGCTGGCGGAGCTGGGACCGGTGGATTCGAGCCGGACCTTCACGGTAGAGCCCACCTGCGACTAGGGTGGTGCAGCCATGAAAAACGGGGGCCTGGCCCCCGTTTTTCATGGCGTGCGCAAAGGCTGACCCCTCATGCCTGGCGCGAGGCGGGCAGCAGCACGCTCACTTCGAGCCCCCCTTCAGGCCGATTGTGAATGTCGAGATCCGCTCCGTGAAGCTGGGCGATGCGCGAGACGATGGCCATGCCAAGGCCCACGCCATCCCCCTGCTGGGGATTGACCCGGAAGAAGCGCTCGCACAACCGGGAGAGGGCGGCGGTGGGGATGCCGGGGCCGTTGTCCCGCACATCCACCCGGATCCGGTTGCCCACCTGGCTCACCACCACGGCGACCTCGCCGCCCACCTGGGTGTAGCGCAGCGCATTGTCGATGAGGTTGCCGAACATCAGCTCCAGCAACATCGCCTGTCCCATTACCTGCACCTGTTCGGCGCCCTCCAGGGACAGCTGCTGATCCTTTTTCAGGGCGATGGGGGCCAGGGTCGCCAGGGTGCCCTGCAACAAGGGGAACAAGGGAAGGGCGGTGAGGGCCGGGCTCTGCTGGTTGTCGATGCGGGCCTGGGTCAGCAACTGGCGGATCAGCCGATCGCTGCGATCGAGGGCCAAGAGCATCTTGCGCAGGGCCTGCTCCCGGCTCTGATCATCCTCGGCCGTCATGGCGTTCTCGCTGTGGATGCGCAGCACCGCGAGGGGCGTGCGCAGCTCGTGGGCGGCCTCGTTGGTGAACTGTTTCTCCCGATCCAGGGTGTCAGCGAGGGCGTGCATCAGCCGGTTGATCTCCCCCACCAGCGGCGTCAGTTCCTCGGCCTTGATGGCGAGATTGAGGGGGCTCAGGTTGGCGGGATGACGCTCGCCGATGGCTTGCGCCAGCTGGTGCAGCGGTGACAGTCCCCGGGTGATCAGCCACCACAGCAGACCGAGCAGGAAGGGCAGGGTGATGAAGAGGGGCAGCATGGTGAGGGTGGCCATCTTGCTGGCCAGCTCGCTGCGTTCGTCATCCCGCTCCGCCACGATGAGCCAGGTCTGTTCACCTTCGTTGTAGAGGGTAAAGGTGCGCCACTCGTGATGATCCTTGGTCTCGCTGTTGAAGCCCCGCTCCAGGGTGGTCAACGGTTGGGCCGGGGCATTGGGCGAGCGCAGCAGCACGGCGCCCTGCTCGCTCAGCAACTGGAAGTAGAGGTTGTGCTCGAATTCATGGCCATAGGGGGTGAACTCGTTGTCCTGGCCGAACTGGAAGAAGCCGCCCTTCTCGATGTGGGGCGTCTCGGGGACGGCCTGCACCCACTCCTGGTACACGGTGCCGTTGCGCGGCAGCTCGCCGCTCTGCTTGAGATAGCGGCTGAGCAACTGGTTGGTGATGCGGGCGGACTGGGCGAGACGGGCATCAAACAGCTCTTCCATCTCGTGGTTGGCCTGCAGGTAGCCGATAAGGCCGCTGATGGCGAGGCTGAGGCTGACCAGGGCCAGGATGCCGGAGAGCAGAAAACGGCGGATGGAACGGACACGGCTCATGGGGCGGAGGCTCCTCTTGCGCCCTGGACGTCGAGCTGGGGCACGATGTAACCGACGCCGCGAATGTTGCGGATGAGCTCGGGGAAGAATTTCTTGCGCAGGTGGTGAATGTGCACCTCCACCGCGTTGCTCTCTGCCCCCTCGTCCCAGCCGTAGAGGCTCTGTTGCAGTTGATCCCGGCTCAATACCCGGCCGCTCTGGGTGATGAGCTCCTGCAACAGCTTGTACTCGTGGGGGGTGAGCTTGACCGGCTCGCCCCGATAGGTGACCTGCTGTGACGCGGGGAAGAGCTGCAGCTCCCCGTACTCCAGCACCGCCTGGGCCTGCCCCTTGCTGCGCCGCACCAGGGCGCGCAGCCGGGCGTTGAGCTCTTGCAGGGCGAAGGGTTTGACCATGTAGTCGTCGGAGCCTGCATCCAGCCCCAGCACCCGGTCGTCCAGGGCATCACGGGCGGTCAGGATGAGCACGGGCAGGGTCTGCCCCTCCCGGCGCAACTTGCGCAGCAGGCTGATGCCGTCGATGTCCGGCAGGTTGAGATCCAGGACAAGGGCGGCAAATTCCTCGCTCTTGAGCGCCGAGAGGGCCGGCATCCCCTGCTGGAGCCAGTCCACCGTGTAGCCGCTGCTGCGCAGGGCATCAACCATGCCGTCTCCCAGCATCACATCATCTTCCACCAACAGGATCCGCATTGTTCTCTCCCTCAAACGACACTGCCCACCAGTATGCAAGCTGGTGGGCAGAGTTGAAATAGCACACTGTGCTGCTTGTGTTTACAGCTTGGCGAGACGCTCGCGAATTTCCATTCTGCGGCCCTCGTCCGCCACCTCGCGGCCAGGGCGCGCCGGGGCGGCCAGGGCCTTGTCCAGATAGACCTTCGCCTGTGCCTTGTCACCCTGATCCAGCAGGAAGTCGCCGTAGAAGAAGTTGGGGTCGATGCCGGTGGGATTGATGGCCAGCGCCTGCTTGAGCAGCTTCTCCGCCTTCTCGTCGTCTCCAAAGCCCACCGGCCAGCCCGGCACCTGGTAGTAGAGGGAGCCCAGGCTGGTGTAGGCCGAGCCTTCCAGCGCCTTGGGATCCTGCTTGATGGCGATCTCGAGCTTGGCCTTGGCCTCCTTCACCAGACCAAGGGCGCCGAGGCCGCCCTTGGCCCCCGCCCAGGTGCTCTTGACGATGGCGGACCAGATCAGCAGATCGGTGCGAAATGCCTCCTTGGCGCTCGCCTCATCGGCCTTGGCACTCAGGCTCTCCAGGCAGCTCTCCTTGGCGTTGCCGGTCTGCTGGTACTGGCAGTGGGCCCACTCCTGCTGAATGGTGGGCAGGGCATCGGCGGCCTGGGCCAGACCGCTTGCCAGCATGCCTCCCAGGGCGAGCAACAGGGGGCCGTGACCAAATCGGGGACGGAAAGTGGCGTGCTTCATCTCAATGTTCCTTCTCGTTTGTCGCACAGGCGGGATCGCTCCTGTGATCGGGGGCTGGGGAGGCGGTGCGGCGGGCGTGGCGCTCGATGATCGGGCGCTGCTTGGCCAGGGCCATGTCCACCAAGGCGGGCAGCAGGCCGTTGAGCCGCACAAAGAGCTTTTCCGGCCAGCCGAGCCAGCGGCGGCGTGTCTCGTTGCACAGGGCGATGACGGCCTCCTCGGCCACGTCCTGTGGGCTGTCGGTCCGGGTGCCAAGCTCGGCATTCATGGCATAGGCCGCCTCGGAATTGAGGTGGGTGCGGGTGGCGCGAGGGGCAAAGTGCAGCACCTTGATGCCGGTTCCCTCCAGCTCCCGCCCCAGGGACTCGCTGAAGCCGCGCATGGCGAACTTGCTGGCGCAATAGACGCTGTAGCCGGCAAAACCGATGGCCCCGAGGCTGGAGCCGATGTTCATGATGATGGCGGGCTTGCGCAGCCGGGGCAGCAGGGCCCGGGTGAGCTGGATGGGCGCCTCGACGTTGAGCAGCAACTGGCGTGTCACCTGCTCGCTGCTCTGATCTTCCAGCCAGGCGAACTGGTTGCATCCCGCACTGTTGATGAGCACGTCCAGCCCCTCGTCCAGGGCCGGATGTTGCAGCAGCTGCGCCCGCTCATGGGGAGAGCCGAGATCGGCCGTCACCGTCTGGTGGCGATCCGGATGAGGCAGCTCCCGGCGCAGGCGCTCCAGGGCGCTGGCCCGACGACCGTGCAGCAGCAGATGGGCACCCTGGGCCGCCAGTTCATGGGCCAGGGCTTCACCAATGCCGCCACTGGCGCCAGTCAGCAGTATGCGTTTGCCTTCAAGCTTCATTGGCAGGATCCCGTGAGCTGATAGAGCATGTCGCCATAGAGGCGGTAGACCACCTTGGCGGCGTGAATGATGGCGGCCTGATCGGCGGCATCTTCCACCCGGTTCATCAGGGATTCGAAGAATTTGAGGTGCTCCTGGTCCAGGGCCCCGTGGGAGCTCAGGTAGCTCATGGCCTGGGGCGGCAGACCCAGACCGCTCTTGAGCTGGTCGGCGACGGTCAGGGCGATGGCGACGCTGGTGCCTTCCAGCACCTGCACCATGCCGAAGAAGCCCATGGGGTTGCCGCGCTGGATCTGGTCGTAGAGGAAGGCCACCATCAGCTCGATGGGCAGGCCCGGCTGGCCGTGGCGCACCGCCTCGGCATCACCGCCGCAGGCACGGATGTCGTTCAGGATCCACTCCTGATGGCCGTACTCCTCGTCGATGTACTCCCTGATGGCGCCACGCACCCATTCGTACTCCTGCCCCAGCTTGCCGCCGGTGGCCATCAGGAGCGGCACCGTGTGGCGCACGTGGTAGTAGGCCTGTGCCAGGAAGGCGAGGTAGGTGTCACGGCTGATGTCGCCGCGGCGGCAGGCCTCGATGATGGGGGCGTTGAACAGGCGTTCGCGCTCGCAGGCGGTGGCTTGTTGCAGGGTCTGGTAGAAGCTCATGAGGTCTCTCCTGTGAGGCATTGGCTGATCTGCCGGGAAAAATGGTGATAAATCTCATTGCGACGGGGGCGCCCGTTGGCCGTCAGCAGGCCAGGGAGCTGATCCAGGGCGACCGGCAACCAGTGATGGATGCGGGCGTAATCGGGCAACTGCTGGTTGAGCCGGGCAATCTGCTCTGGCAATTGGGACTGGCTGCCCGGCAGCGGCTGGATAAGGGCCACGTTGGCGGGCTGACCGTCACCGAAGATGACGATGCGGGCGATGGCCGGGCAGAGCTGGGCCTGGGCTTCCACCCACTCCGGGGAGAAGTTGCGGCCAAAGGCGGTGATCTGCACGTTCTTCTTGCGCCCCGTGATATGGAGATAGCCCTCCTCGTCGATCCGACCCAGATCCCCTGTGGCGATCTGGCTGCCCGTCTCGCCCTCTTCTCCCAGGTAGCCCAGCATGGCGCTGCCGCTGACCATGACTTCGCCGTCTGCGGCGATCGTCACCTGGCAGTGGGGCAGAGGCAGGCCGACGCTGCCGGGACGATCCCCGTGGGGGCCGTTCAGGGCGACCACGGAGCCGCATTCTGAGAGACCGTATCCCTCGTAGACCGGCAGCCCCGCCGCACGGGCGTGAGCGATGAGTTCGGGGGCGACCTTGCCGCCGCCCACGGCGACGAAGCGCAGGGTGCCGAGCTGTGTCGCCAGGGCAGGGGTATTGAGGCACAGAGCCAGCAGCAGGCGCAGCAACTCGGGTACCAGCACCAGGCTGTGGCTGGGCCAGCGCAGCAGTGCATGGGCCAGGGCCGCAGGATCCAGCTTGCTGGAGCCCGAGAAGCCGAGTTCCCCCAGGGAGGGGATGCGGCTGCAGGCGCCGGTCAGCAGCGGTACATACAAGCCGGTCAGGTTCTCCAGCAAGGTGGTGAGGGGCAGCAGGGTCAGGTGCTTCTCAACCCGGGCAGGGGCCACCCGCAGGGCAAGGGATCCGCAGACCGCCGTCATCTGTTCCAGCGACAGGCAGACGCCCTTGGGTTGCCCCGTGGTGCCAGAGGTATAGGTGATCTTGGCGGTGCCCGCCGGCAGCTCGGGGAGGCGGGCCGGGATGCGGCGCCACAGGGGCACGGCCTGCTCATCGGGCCTGCCTGCCATGAGCACGAGGGGTGAGGCGGACTGCCACCCCTGGTGTTCCGGGCCGACCAGGGCGTCTGCTCCGCTGCTTTCCAGCAGCCACGTCTGCTGCGCCGGACTGAAGAAGTGGGGAACCGGGATGACCACGATGCCGGCCCAGGTGCAGGCGAGATCGATCAGTGCCCAGGGCAGGCCGTTGTCGAGTTGCAGGGCCAGGCGGCGGATGCCGGCCCCTTGCAGCACTCCTGCCAGTTGCTGGATCTGCTGCCACAGGCTCTGGTAATCCAGCTCACCCTGGCTGCCTAGCAGCGCAGGCTGTTGCGGGGTCTGGCTGGCATGGTGGGCGATGGTGTCGAACAGCGTCATTGTGCGCACCTCCTGTCGATGTCGGCATGGTTAAAAAGGCGGGGCATGGGCCCCAGCAGGTTGAGCAGCAGGCTGCTCTGTGCGAGTACCTCGCGCCCCTGGTTGATGTCGCCTGCCATCACCTTGGGCTGGCAGCGGTAGTATTCGCCCCAGGCGCTGGCATCCTCTCCCACCTGATGGGCCTGGGCGGGGGCCAGCTCCACCGGGTTGAGACGCAGGCGGGTAAAGCTGTTGCGCAGCTTGGCGGTGCCGGTGAACACCACGTAGTCCAGGGCGTTGTCACACAGCAGACGGCACAGCGCGGCAAACATCAGGCGGGCGTGACCCGGTTCGCTGCAGGCAAGATTGCCCACTTCGATGATGCGGTGGCGGGCCGGACGGACCCCGAGACGGGTCTCGATGGCGGCCTCGACAGGCTGCTCCAGATATTGCTCCAGATAGAGCGGTTGCTCGTGCTCGCCATGGCAGGCCTGGTTAAGGCCGCAGGCACCGACCAGCACGCCATCTGCCCGGTAGAGCCCGAGCTGGCAGGGCAGAAAATGGGGAATGCGGGCGTTGAACTCGAGGGTATAGGCGGCCTGGATATAGGTTTGCAGCGCCATGACCTGCTGCGGGGATTCGGCCAGGATCAGCCGGTAGGGGGCTTGGATCTCGATGGTCATGGTTGGCTCCTTCTTTTGCGATGGGATGAGAGTAAAAGGGCAAACTTAAGAAACCCTTAAGGCGCAAAAAAAGACGAAAAAAACTGGCGGGGGGTGAACGGGGGTCGATGGGGGCTCCAGACAAAACAGTTGCCAGCAGCGGGCGTGGCAGGCAATCTGCCCCGCTGTCGCCACCCGAGGAGCTGCCATGTCATCCCCTGTTCACTGTCCCCTGTGTCTCTCCCCTCGGCACCATGCCCTGCCGGTGGCGGGCAAGGGCTATTACCGCTGCCTGGCGTGCGAGCTGGTCTGGATGGACGAGGCGGACCACCTGGACGAGGGGGCCGAGAAGGCGGTCTATGACGGGCACGACAACCGGGTGGACGATCCCCGCTACCGGGCCTTTCTGATGCGTGCCTTTGGCGAGGTGCTGGCCCGGGTGTCGCTTCCTGCCAGCGGCCTCGATTTTGGCTGCGGCCCCGGGCCTGCCCTCATCGCCATGGGGCGGGAGGCGGGCTTCGAGATGGCGGGCTACGACAAGTTCTATGCCGACGACCCAGAGTGCCTGACAAGGCAATACGACTTCATCACCAGCACCGAGGTGATAGAGCACATCGCCACCCCCCGCGCCGTGCTGGACACGCTCTGGGGCTGCCTCAAGCCCGGCGGGGTGCTGGTGTTGCAGACCCAGCGGGTACTGGGGGACGATCGCTTCAAGACCTGGCGCTATCGCCACGATCCCACCCATATCGTCTTCTTCGCCGAGGCCTCATTCCGTGCCCTGGCGGTCCGCTGGCAGGCAGAGGTCGAGTTTCCTCATGCGGATGTGGCGGTGTTCACCATACCCTGAGCCGGGCGTTTTCATTTGGCCATGAGTTGGGCATGCTGGTGGCCTGAACCCCAGGAACGGATGCCCCTATCTCCATGTCGATCCCCCACCTCTCATTGCAAGACGCTTGCCACCTGCAACTGGCGGCTCAGGGGCTGCTGACCCCGCGCCGCGCCAGAGCAACCCCCGCCGATCTGCTTGCCTGCATCAGACGCATGGCGTTGCTGCAGATAGACACCATCTCCGTGGTGGCCCGCAGCCCCTATCTGGTGCTGTTCAGCCGTCTCGGCCATTACGATCCGCGCTGGCTGGAACAACTGCTGGCTGATGGTGACCTCTTCGAATACTGGGCCCACGAGGCCTGTTTCGTCCCCCGGGAAGATTACCGGCTGCTGCGCCATCGCATGCTGGATCCCGCCGCCATGGGCTGGAAGTTCTCCGCCCAGTGGCTCAAGACCCACGGCGGCGAGATCGCGCAGATAGTGGAGCGCATTCGCCAGGATGGCCCGGTGCGGGCGGCAGACTTCGAGCGCAAGGGGGGCAAGGGCAACGGCTGGTGGGACTGGAAGCCCGAAAAGCGCCACCTGGAGGTGCTGTTTACCGCAGGTCAGCTGATGGTGCGCGAACGGCGCAATTTCCAGCGGGTCTACGATCTCGCCGAGCGGGTCATGCCGGAGTGGAATGACGAGCGGGATCTGCCGAGTCCTGATCTCGCCCGGCGGGACATGGTGCGAGCCAGTTGCCGGGCGCTGGGGCTGGTCAAGACCGGCTGGGTGGCGGATTACTATCGCCTTAAACGGGGGAAATACGACGCCCTGCTCCACCAGCTGGCGGACGAGGGGGAGCTGTTGCCGGTACGAGTGGAGGGGTGGCAGCACGGAGCCTTCGTTCACGCCTCCCTGGCCGATGAACTGGTCCGGGCCCAGGCGGGCTCCCTCAAGGCGAGCCACACCGCCGTGCTCTCGCCCTTTGACCCGCTGGTGTGGGATCGCAAGCGGGCCAGCGAGTTGTTTGGCTTTGACTATCGCATCGAGTGCTATACCCCGGCCCCCAAGCGCCAGTACGGTTATTTCGTGCTGCCGTTGCTGCATCGCGGCAAGCTGGTGGGCAGGATGGACGCCAAGGCCCATCGCAAGGAGGGGGTGTTCGAGGTCAAGAGCCTCTATCTGGAGCAAGGGGTCAGGATCACCCAGAGCCTGGCCCAGGATCTGGGCAAGGCCATCCAGAAGCTGGCGGAGTGGCACCAGACCCCGCTGCTGCGTTATGGCAACGTTCCTGCTCCCTTGTTGGCTCAATGGCAGGAGGTGGCACGCTGAGGAAGGACGCCTACCCTCGCATCAAGCCGGGCAGCACCAGCGCAACGGCCGCGGTGATGCGCGCGCGAATGTCGCTGCCCGGCGCCAGCAAGCCGAGCGCCATCTGGCGCAGCGGCTCCGCCATGGTCATCGCCAGCAGCAGATCGCTGGTCTGGGCGGTGTCCAGCTCCCGCAGCCAGCCCAGTTGCTGCTGGCGCTGTAGCCACGCCGCCAGCGTCGCCCTGCCGCGGGCAATACCGTTCTCCTGATAGGCCGCCAGCAGGGCATCGCGCCCCGCGAACTCATGCTGCAGCAGCCGGAACATGCCCACCGCCGGTGCGCTCAGCACCTGTCCCGCTATGGTCTGCAAGCCCAGCACCAGCATCTCCCCCAGCGCGCCTGGATGAGCGGCATCCTGCTCGAAGGCCGGCTGGAAGGCATCGGTCCAGCTGCGCACCGCCTGCGCCACCAGCTCGTCGCGATTGGCGGCGAAGCGGTAGAGGGTCTTCTTGGCAACCCCCGCCTCTTTGGCCACCGCATCCACGGTCGCAGCGCTGTAGCCCCCCTTGAGCAACAAGGTCAGCGTCGCCTCGGCGAGGGCGGCGCGAAGGTCGGCTTCCGGGGTGACCGGACGGCCTCGTGAGCGTGTTTCTTCATCGTTCTGGTGCGACATATGGGCTCCTGGAAAGCATTGACAGACTAAGCATACAGGCATAGCGTAATTTAGGAAACGAACATCGTTTCCTAAATTTATGGGAGTCATATCATGCATCCTTCTGCCCTGTTTGCCCCCTGGGGCGTCAATGACATCAATGAGTTGCTCAGTCCGCAACCCCTTCGCCTGGAAATGGGTCTGACCCGCAGCACCGACGGCCTGCTGACGGTCGCCATCCGCACCGATCTGCACGGCTGCAAGGGGCGCATGCTGGATTGGTGGTTCACCTTCTTCGAGACGACCCAGCACATCAGGTGGTGGCACCCCCACGATCATGTCGAGCACCGGGGCTGGGATCATCACTGGAAAAAAGGGGAGCGCTTCGTGGGAGCCAGCATAGAGGCGGTGGAGTGGCTTGCCGAGCTGCCGCCGGTGGCAGCTCGCCTCAAGTTCCACGGTGCCGAAGAGGTGTTCGCCCCGCAATCTCTACACGAGGCGCGGGAGACGCAGGCTCTCTCTGCCGCCATCTGCGCCCGTATCGGCTTTGGCGACGAGGTGGCGCTGGATGAGCAGGGGGCGCCACTGGATGGCGAGATGCTGCACCTGGCGCGCGATACCCCCTATGGCTGTGTGCTGCGCAGTCGTTTTCTGCTGGGCAAGGCCTGCGCCAATCCGTTTGACGAGGTGCCGGACGAGGTAGGTTTCAACCTGATGCGCCACTGCTACAGCGAGTTCAGCTATCTGGCGCAGTTTCTGCCGTCGCTCTACTACGCGGAAAACGGTCGTGAACCGGCACCGCGACTCTGGTGACGGATGCCGAACGAGCGTGCAGGCCAGCTGCCGGATGGAGATGAACCGCGGAAGATGGTCATAAAAAAACCGGGCACTGGGCCCGGTTTGTCATGCAGTCAGGATGTGCTTACTGGAGCACCAGCACCATCAGCAGGCCGACGGTGATGGCGGACACCAGGAAGGCGAAGCCATAGAACACATAGTGGTGCAGCTTGGTGGTGTGGATCCCCAGATCATGCAGGCCGTGGTAGATGCGGTGCATGCCGTGCCAGACGGGCAGGGCGATGATCACCAGCAGGATGCAGGCACCCCACCAGGAGCTGGCGAATGCCAGCACGCGCTCGTAGCTCATGGTCTCCACGTCCATGATGCCCATGGGCACCAGCAGACCTGTGATGAGGACAATGACCGGCAGCAGCATGGCAACCACCATGCCACCCGCACCAAACAGACCCCAGTAAATTGGCTCGTCAGAACGTCTCATATTTTTTCCTCAAATCATGATTGAGTGATCGTGGCCAACGTTTCTGAGTGAGAGCCCGGTACCAAACAGACACCAATAACCGGGTTCGTCAGAACGTCTTATGGTTTTCTCCTCAGGCCACGATGATCAGGACAAGCAGGGATACCGCCGCCAGCGCCACATACTGGGCGATGACGATCGGTTTCTCCGGCACCAGGTCTTCGCCACGGAAGATGCGCATGGCTTTCGGTGCCAGGGCGAACCAGGTCTTGGCGTGGAACAGGCAGGCTGCCAGGGCGATGACGTGGAACAGGATGGCAATGGGGCTCTGCAGGGATTCCAGCCAGCCGTTGAATGCCTCCTGACCCTGTACCAGCCGCAGCAGACCCCACATCAGCACGACGGCGTAGATGGAGACGAAGATGCTGGTGCCTTCGCGGATCATGTAACCGGTGTAGAAGGCATTCTTCAGCCACCAGTCTTTTTTCATCTCGCGCACGTAAGGCTTACGTTTGCTCTCAGTGTTGTTCATGGTCTCACTCCTGGTCTCAGTCCGGCTTGAACATGGCGATCATGTAGTCCTTGGCGCTCTCGACCTTGCCGAGCTGGATGGCGGCGGCCGGATCCACGCCTTTCGGGCACACTTCGGAGCAGTAGCCCACGAAGGTACAGCCCCAGACGCCCTCGTCCTGGCTGATGATCTTCATCCGCTCCCTGGACGCGCTGTCGCGGTTGTCGGCGTTGTAGCGATAGGCCAGTGCCAGGGCCGCCGGACCGGTGAACTTCTTGTTGATGCCATATTGCGGGCAGGCCGCGTAGCACAGACCGCAGTTGATGCACATGGAGAACTGGTGATACTTCGCCATGTCAGCCGGCGTCTGGGTGTACTCGCCGTCGCACAGGCTGCGCGGCTCGGACGGGATGATGTAGGGCTTGATGCTCTCCAGCTTCTCGATGAAGTCGGACATGTCGACCACCAGATCGCGCTCGATGGGGAAGTTGTTGAGCGGCTCGATAGTCATCTTGCCCGGCAGGTAATCCCGCAGGAAGGTCTTGCAACCGAGTTTCGGAATGCCGTTGACCATCATGCCGCAGGAGCCGCAGATCGCCATCCGGCAGGACCAGCGGAAGCTCAAGGTAGAGTCCAGATGATCCTTGATGTATTGCAGCGCATCCAGCAGGGACATCTCTTTGAGGTAGGGCACCTGGAAGGTCTGCATCCAGGGCTCGTTATCCTGCTCGGGACGGTAGCGCAGGATTTCAATTTCGATCATCTCAGCCATTCTTCTTAGCCTCGTCTTGTTTCTCACCCTCGGAACCGTACACGCGCTTGGCCGGTTGGGATTTAGTGATCTTCACATCGGAATAGTCGATGGTCGGGGCCCCTTCGCCGTTGTAGAAGGAGAGAGTGTGCTTGAGGAAGTTGACGTCATCGCGCTCCTCGTAACCGTCCAGACGCTGGTGGGAACCGCGGGACTCTTTGCGGTTGAGGGCGGAGTGCGCCATGGCTTCCGCCACGTCCAGCATGTAGCCCAGCTCGATGGCGTACAGCAGGTCGGTGTTGAAGACCGAGGACTTGTCGTTGATCTTGATCTTCTTGTAACGGGCTTTCAGCTCGTTGATCTTGTCGATGGTGCCCTGCATCAGCTCTTCGGTACGGTAGATACCGACACCGGCTTCCATGGACATGCCCAGTTCGTTGCGGATATCCGCCGGGTTTTCGGTGCCGTCGATGTCCAGCAGGGAGAGGTGCTGCTTGATGAGCGCCTCGGCCTTGGCGACCAGTGCCTGGGTGTTGCCGTGTTGCTGGGTGGCGGCAAACTCGGCTGCCTGCTCACCGGCCACCTTGCCGAAGACCACGATCTCGGACAGGGAGTTGGAACCCAGACGGTTGGCGCCGTGCAGACCGACGGAGGCACATTCGCCAGCGGCATAGAGACCGGCCAGACGAGTGGCGCACTTGCCGTCGGTTTCGATGCCACCCATGGTGTAGTGGGCGGTCGGACGTACCGGAATCGGCTCTTTTACCGGATCCACACCCACATAGGCCTTGGCCAGTTCGCAGATGAAGGGCAGACGCTCTTTCAGGTACTTCTCGCCAAGGTGGCGCAGGTCGAGGTGAACCACGTCGCCCATGGGGCCCTGGATCACGCGGCCTTTTTGCTGCTCCTGCCAGAAGGCCTGGGAGAGACGGTCGCGCGGACCCAGCTCCATGTGCTTGTTCTTCGGCTGGCCGACCGGGGTTTCCGGGCCCAGACCGTAATCTTGCAGGTAGCGATAGCCATCCTTGTTGAGCAGGATGCCACCCTCACCACGACAACCTTCGGTCATCAGGATGCCGGTGCCCGGCAGACCGGTCGGGTGATACTGGACGAACTCCATGTCCCGCAGCGGTACGCCGTGGCGGTAGGCCAGGGCCATGCCGTCCCCGGTGACGATGCCACCGTTGGTGTTGTAGCGATAGACACGACCTGCGCCGCCGGTGGCCAGCACCACGGACTTGGCCTGGATGAAGCGGGTGATGCCGTTCTGGATGTCAAAGGTGACGACACCCTGGACACGGCCATCTTCCACGATGAGATCCAGACAGAAGTGCTCGTCGAAGCGCTTGATGGTCGGGTACTTGATGGAGGTCTGGAACAGGGTGTGCAGGATGTGGAAGCCGGACTTGTCGGCGGCGAACCAGGTGCGGGGGATCTTCATCCCGCCGAAACGGCGAACGTTGGCCTTGCCGTCCGGTTTGCGGCTCCAGGGGCAACCCCAGTGCTCCAGCTGGATCATCTCGTTGGTGGCGTTGTTGACGAAGTACTCGACTACGTCCTGCTCACACAACCAGTCACCACCGGAGACGGTGTCGTTGAAGTGGTTTTCCAGGGAGTCGTCATCACGGACGACGCCTGCGGCGCCACCTTCGGCGGCCACTGTGTGGCTGCGCATCGGATAGACCTTGGAAATCAGGGCGATTTCCAGCTCCGGGTGGGCTTCTGCAATGGCGATTGCGGCACGCAGGCCACCGCCACCGGCACCGATGATGGCAACATCGGTCTTGATAATATCCACATCTGCCTCCTTAGGGATAGATTTGCTGGGCACGATTTTGCTCTATGAAAAAAATTCAGGCTTGATGCAAGTCAAACTGCTTTGTTTTAGTGCTTGGCAACGGTGATTTTTATTAAAATCACCCCATTCCTTGGATGAAAATGCCGTCATTATCGCCATCCATCAGTGATCTGGATCAGCCGTACTCGCTACTCTGGTGATTTTAACTCCAAGATTATACGTAGTTTTCTTTCAAAAAAATGAGAAATGCCTCTCTTTTTGGGTATTACCCATAAAGTTTTTAAGTTTTTTATCAAAACAGTTTAATGATAACTATTATCACGATGACATATCGAGATTAGGCATCAAAAAAGTAATGCGAATATAGCCATGACAGACTGCGCCCGTCTCCCACACATGGGCAAAAGGAGATGTCGATCACAGGGTTGAGGGTCTCGAAAGGGGATTATAACCGTTGAAACAAAAAGGGTTTATAAAAAAAGGGGCCTGAACGGCCCCTTTCTTCCCATGGTCGATCAGATGCGGAACATGCCGACCTGATTATTCAATTCACCTGAAATATTTTTAAGCTGGGCCGACAGATTGCGGGAGCTGTCCGCATCCACTGCCAGCTCGTCCGAGACATCCTTGACCGCCTGGATGTTGCGGCTCACCTCGTCGGTGACGGCACGCTGTTCCTCGGCGGCGCTGGAGATCTGGGTCGCCATGTCGGAGATCTGGTTGATGGAGGTGGTGATCTGCTCCAGCGCCTGGGTCGCATCGTTGGCATCTTCCACGCTGTTCTGGGCCAGCAACTGACCCTCGTGCATGGTACTGACGGCGCCCTGGGTGTTGCGCTGCAGGGTCTCGATCATGCTGCGGATCTCGACGGTGGAGCTGTGGGTGCGCTGGGAAAGCACCCGCACCTCGTCGGCCACCACGGCAAAGCCGCGTCCCTGCTCGCCAGCCCGGGCGGCCTCGATGGCGGCGTTGAGCGCCAGCAGGTTGGTCTGCTCGGCGATGCCCTGGATGGTGGAGAGGATGGTGTTGATCTCCTGGGCGTTCTTCTCCAGCTCCTGGATGATGCCGGAGGCCTGCTTGACCTGGGTGGCGAGATCCGTGATGGAGCGCTGGTTGCGGGCAATCACCTGCTTGCCGTGCTCGCAACTGCTGGAGGAGCTGCGGGCCGCTTCCGCGGTCTGCTCGGCGTTGCTGGCCACTTCGACGGCGGTGGCGGACATCTCGTGCACTGCGGTCGCAATCTGGGAGATCTCGTTTTGCTGGCGGGCCAGCCCCTGGTTGGATTTCTCCGCCATGTCGTGGGAAGACCTGGCCTGCTGGTTGAGCTGGGTGGAGGAGTTGGAGATGTCCTGCACCATGACGTGGATGCGCTCGATGAAGGTGTTGACGTGCTTGGCGACGGTACCGACCTCGTCTTCACGCTCGATCTTGATGCGACGGGTGAGATCGCCGTTGCCGCGGGAGAGATCGGCAATTGCCTCGCCCAGGGTTTTCAGCGGCGCCAGGGAGCCGTTGATGGCGACATAGGAGAAGCCTGCCACGATGAGGATGGTCAGCAATCCCTGAATGAGGGCGGAGGTGACCATGCGGGAGACGGACTGGTAGGCGACCGCTTCGTCCACCACGATGCCGAAATACCAGTTGGTGTTGGGGATCTCGGTGAGGTCGAATACGCTTGCCTTGCCGCTGATATCCATCTCGGAGATGGTGTTGTCATGGGCCAGCTCGTTGACCTTGGCTGCCGTCAGTTCCGGGGAGATGGCGGTGGCGGGTTTGAGGGTCAGATCCTTGTCCGGGTGGGCGATGATGGTGCCGTTGCTGTCCACCAGAATGGCATAGGTGCCTTCCGAGTTCATGGCGAGTACGTCTTTCACCAGACCGTCGATGGAGACGTCACCGGCGATGACGCCGTCGGTGTTGCCGCGACTGAAGGGCTCGGCGATGGTGATGATGAGCTGGCCGGTGGTGATGTCGGCATAGGGGGCCGTGATGGCGAGCTTGCCGGCGGCCATGGCGTCCTTGTACCAGGGACGCTGGCGCGGATCATAGCCGGCCGGCAGATCGGTCGGCTTGCTCTGGATCATCCGGCCATCCTTGGTGCCCACGTAGACGAGATCGAAGTTGCCCGCATTCATGGACTGGGCCAGGTAGCTGAGGGGCTCGTCTTCCTTGGCGAAGGCTTCCTTGGTGGCGGTGACGAGATTGATGCGGGCGTCGAGCCAGCGGGAGATCCCCTTGACGTTGGCGACCGAGCTGTCGTCGATGAAGCTCCAGATCAGCCGCTGGGTTTCACTGCGCAACTGGGAGGTGTACCAGACCTGCAGGCCGGTGATGACCAGAATGATGGCCCCGATGGAGAGGACCAGCTTGTTCTTGATGGATAGGTTCATGTTTACATCCTTGTGAGCGTCAGTCAGAGATCCATGGTGTTTGTTATTGTTATGAGCCAACCCTGTATCGGCTGGCTATGGACTTTATGTATCCCGGTGCACCACATTTTTTCAATTCTTTTCACCTCCTTGTGGCCTGCCAGGCCGCGCCGATACTCAGCTGAATCGATCTGGCCGGTTGGTGAAGATACCATCGACACCCATGCTGGCGAGGGCGCTCCCATCACTCACTTCGTCGACCGTGTAGACCAGGATCTTGAGCCCCCGGCGATGGGCATCCGCCACCAGGGTCTCGTCGACGAAATCCACGTCGCAGTTCAGTGACCAGGCCCCCAGCGTCTCGGCGAAGGCGGCGCCGTCGAGGGGCAGGCTGGCCGTGAGGGCGCCGCTCCTGATTTCCGGTCGCAGTCCCTTGAAGCGTAACAGCTCGGGATGATGAAAGGAGGAAACGATCCAGTGCGCCTGGGTAAAGCCAAGCTCGGCCTCGGCCCGCCTGGTCAGGGCGGCCACCGGCTCGGCGGTGTGGGCGCCCTTGAGCTCGATGTGCAGTTCGCAGCGCCCCGCCACCAGTGCCATCACCTGCCACAGGGTCGGGATCCGCTCCCCGTCCCCCGCATCCAGGCTCGCCAGGTACTCCCGGGATTGCCCGGTCAGCACACCCTGGCCGTTGGTGCAGCGCTCCAGCCGCCGGTCGTGGAAGACCCAGAGCTCTCCGTCGGCCCACTGCACGTCCAGCTCGATGGCTTTGGCACCCAGATCCAGCGCCAGGCTCATCGCCTTGAGGGTATTCTCCGGGGCCAGGCCGCTGGCACCGCGATGGGCAATGATCTGCATGATGGCTCCTGTTGTCGTCTTTGGGGGCTTCATCCCCGGCTCATCCGGATGTCGATCTGCTGATGTGGCAGATGCATGCCGACCTGGCCGAGTTTCTCCAGGATCAGGGAATGTACCTCGTGCGTAATGGGCATCCTGTGATCCATGTTGTTGACGTAGAGCCGGATCTCGTAGATGAGGGCAGAGTCGGTGAACTCGATGAGGAACACCTCCGGGGCGGGCGTATCCAGCACCAGGGTGGACTCGCGCACGCTCTGCTCCAGCAGTTGCTGTACCTGCTTGGGATTCTGGGTCAGGCCGATGCGAATGCGCAAGCGGACCCGGGTGATGGCATCGGACAGGGACCAGTTGATGAACTGCTCGGTGATGAAGGCCTTGTTGGGGACGATGATTTCCTTCCTGTCCCAGTCCACTATGGTGGTGGCGCGGGTCTTGATCTTGGTGACGGTGCCGGTGAGATCCCGGATGGTGACGGTGTCACCCAGGCGGATCGGTTTTTCGAACAGGATGATGAGGCCGGAGACGAAGTTGGCGAAGATCTCCTGCAAGCCGAAGCCCAGCCCCACGGAGAGTGCCGCCACCAGCCACTGGGTCTTGGACCAGTCGATGCCGAGCATGGAGAAGCCGGTGAGGGCACCAATCAGCAGCACGAGGTACTTGCTCACCGTGGTGAGGGCGAAGCCGGTGCCGGGGGAGAGGCTCAGGTGCTGGAGCAGGGTGAGCTCCATCAACCCTGGCAGGTTGCGGGCGGTGACCACCGTCAGGATGAAGGCGAAGACGGTCAGCATCAGATCCTGCAGGGTGATGGCGGAGAGCTGCTCGATGCCGGCCACCTTGCTGCTCACCTGCCACACCTCGATGCTGCTGAGGAAGCTGAATGCCGAGTTGAGATCCGACCATTGCACCACCACCAGCATGGTGAAGCCCAGCATCAGCAGGGTGCGCACCAGGCCGAGGGACTGGGCGCTGATGGTATCCAGATCCAGCTCGGGCTCCTCCACCACATCGGGGATCTCGGAGCTGAGATCGTCCTCTTCCCGCTCCCGCTGCGCCAGGATCTCGGCCCGCTTCTGCTTGGCGCGATCGAAGGCGAGTCGGCGGCGCTGGATCAGCATCCAGCGGTGGGCCAGATAGTAGACGAGCAGGCAGCCGAGCCCCGCCAGCAGGCTCAGCTCCAGCTGGCGCAGCAGGGTGCGGGAGGTGTAGAAGTAGCCGAACAGGGCACCCAGCACCGCCAGCAGCGGGGCCAGCATCAGGCTGTTCCAGATGAAGTGGTGCAGCAGATGGGGCTTGGTCATGTCTGCCTGACCCCAGGTGAGGGGCAGTTTTTCCCGGTTGAGGCGGGCAAAGAAGAGCAGCAGCCAGAGGGCCCCGATGATGAAGGCGAGGCGTCCCAGGGAGTCGTAGAAGGCGTGCTCCTGATAGCTGCTCGCCATGCCCTGCACGAAGAAGCTCGGGATCAGCACCAGCAGCAGGGTACGAAACTGTCCCCATACTCGCTGCACCCGCTCCTTCTGCCAGCGGAAGTGGAGGATGAGGATCCCCTTCTCCAGGGTGAGGTGGCGCGCCACCAGCAGGGCCAGCAGCAGGAACCAGATTTCACCCAGGCCCCGGGCCACCGCCACCGCGAAGGGATATTGCCAGGCGCTGTCCAGCAGGCCGTGCACCATGAGCACCATGGCGGGCAGCGGCAGGGCGGCGAGCACGGAGCGCACCAGCAACCGGCTGGTGAGGCTGAACTTGTCCTGGGTTACCTTGCCGATGCGCGGGGCAATGTACTGGCTGTATTGAATGAGGTGGCGGGCCAGTTTCAGCCAGCACCAGGCCAGTCCCAGCAGCCCGAGGCCAGCCAGGGTCAGGCTCAGGGGGTTGTTCTCGGCGATGGCCCTGGGCAGTTGCAGCCAGTTGGCCGGGTTGAAGGCAAGGCCGAGGGCGGCCGGGACGCCGAGCAGCACCGCCGGGCTCAGGGGGCGCACGTCCGGCATCCAGAACAGATGGCTGGCGCTGAGTTCGCGGATCTCGTCGATCTTGCTGTTCTGGCGGCTGTAGAGCAGCTTGAGGCGGGTCTGCTCCTGAATGAGGGTGTCGGAGGCATCGTTGAGCCGGGTCAGCAGTTGCCGCCTCGCCTTGAGCAGGTTGTCCAGCACGGCGCGCTGGGCCCTGTCCAGGGTGATGCCGTCTCCACTGAGCAGGCTGTTGCGCAGCTGGACCGGATCCTTCAGGGCATCCTGCTCGGTCTCGTACTGGTATTTGGCCATGCGCGCCTTGACGATGGCGGACTCCAGCCGCTCCAGCGGGAAGTAGGCGGGCAGATCGGCCAGCTTGCTGCGCAGGTTCTCGCCGTAGGCGTTGCTTATCTGCAACCACTCCAGCTGTTCGCGCACCGAATTGACCAGCTCGTTGAGCCCGGAGAGGGAGGTGTCCACCCCCCGTTGCTCGTCCTGCACCCGTTCAATCTGGTCCTCGAGAGCCCCCAGTTGGAGGGAGAGGGCCTGGTTTTGCTGCTGTTGCTCCTGCAAGAGGGGGAGGTCAGAGGTGAGCTGGCGGCGCAGGCGTTCGCTCTCGGCCAGGGCCTGCTCGGTCTTGTCCCGGCGCAGCTGGTTCTGCTGGGCAAGCAGACTGGTCTGCCACTCATCCTCGTCGGTGATGGCGAGGTTGAGCTCCTGCAGCTTGAGCTTGCCCAGATCGTTGCGCTGCTGGGCGGAGAGCTGCTCCAGCTCCAGCATCTGGATCCGGTCGGAGAGGCTCTGCTCCTTGAGTCGGGTGGCCAGTTGCTGGGCCTCCTGCAACCTGTCCGACTCGTTGCTGAAGCTCAGGCGATCGAGCAGGGAGCGGGTCTGGAGCAACTGCTTGCGCAACTCGTCGACCCGCAGGTGATACTCCTGGCCCGTGCTCTCCAGCTGGTTGAGGCTGTCGGTCACAGCCTGACGCTCTTTGCGCAGGTTGAGCTGGCGGTTGCTGCTCAGGCTGATGGCCTGGCGCAGGGCATCCTCCTTGAGGGAGGAGAGGGACGGGCGGGACTGGGGCTGATAGTTGTGCAGCCCCTCCTTGAGACGGGCGGACTCCTTGGGGTAGTCGATGAGGATCTGCTGGTAGGCCTTGCCCTGTTCCCGGTAGCGCTGGGCATCCCGGGCATATTGCAGCGCCTGCTGGTAGCTCTCCCGCAGTTGCTGGTTTTCCGGGGTATCCGTCTTGGGGATGCTTTGCAGCAGCTCCTCTACCTGAGTGATGGCATCATCAGCCTGGACAGCGGAGAAGGGGAACAGGCTGAGACAGAGCATCAGACAGAGCAGGCGTTGCAACATGGCGCACGTTTCCGTTCAGGAGAAGTCGCCCTAGCCTAAAGCAGGGGCCGGGGCGGGTAAAGCCCTCAAGATGAATGATCCACGGCACAAATAACGGGTGATCCGGGTCTTGTTTGGCTATTATTCTGGCCGTTCCCCTTCATTGAGCAATTTATGTCCTCCGTCGATCTGGGCACGGCCCCCCTTTCCCGCCTCTTCTTGCGTTACGTCACCCCCACGGTGGCCGCCATGCTGGTCACCGGCATCTATGTCACCATAGACGGCATCTTCGTCGGCCATATCCTGGGCCAGGACGGGCTGGCCGGCATGATGCTGGCGTACCCCATCTGCGCCGTGCTCTACGCGGTGGGGGCCCTGATCGGCATGGGATCCTCGTCGCTGGCCTCCTTCTATCTGGGCAAGGGGGAGCAGGCCAGGGCGCGCCACATCGTCGGCAATGCCCTGGTGATGGTGCTCATCGCCTCCGCGCTGCTCGCCTTCATTGGCATTCGTTACGGCAAGGCCATGCTTGTCTGGATGGGGGCGCAGGGGGTCATCTTCGACGCAGGCTTCGCCTATCTGCAGTGGTACGCCTGGCTCGGGGTGTTCGCGGTGCTCTCCATGGCCTTTACCGCCCTGCTGCGCAACGACGGGCGACCCGGCCTCACCACCTGGATCCTGGTGGGGGGCGGCGTGCTCAACGTGCTGCTCGACTACCTGCTGATGGCGGTGATCCCCTGGGGGCTGGCGGGGGCCGCCATCGCGACCATGCTCTCCCAGGCGGTCACCGGAGGCCTGTGCCTGTGGCACTTCTTTACCCCCCGCAGCCAGTTGCGCATTCGCTGGGATACCCTGGTGCCCGACTGGCGGCTGATGGGGGAGACATTGCGACTCGGGGTGTCGAGTTTTCTGATGTACCTCTACCTCTCGGTGGTGCTGGCGCTGCACAACAAGGCGCTGCTCTCGGTGGGCACTTCGCTGCACGTTGCCGCCTATGGGGTCATCAGCTACAGCGAGGCCTTCTTCTATCTCATCTTCGAGGGGATCGCCATGGGCATCCAGCCCATCGCCAGCTTCAATGCCGGGGCGGGCAACTGGTCGCGAGTGCTGCGGGTGCGCAACCTGGCATTGGGAGTGACCATGGCGGTGGCACTGTGCGGGATGATCCCGCTGTATCTGTGGCCAGAGGCAGTGGTTTATCTGTTTGCGGGGGACAATGCTGCCCTGTTGCCGGTGGCGACCCTCGGTATCTGGCTCTACTTCTGGGGGCTGCCCATGGAAGGCTTGCTGCTGGTGGGGGCCACCTACTTCCAGGCCATCAACCGGGCCCGCATCGCTTCCCAGCTCACCGGCGGCAAGCTGGTGCTGATCGGCGGTTTCCTGTGGGGCTTCTCCTCCCTGTGGGGAGTGGCCGGTGTCTGGCTGGCGCTGCCCACTTGCAGCACTCTGCTGGTCCTGGTGATGTGGCGGGCGATGAACAGGGAGGGGCGCCAGCACAGCGCTGCCTGAGATGTGGTCATGCGTCCATGAAAAAGGCAGCCTTGGCTGCCTTTTTCATTTTGAGTGCCCCTGCCTGTGGGCGGCAGGTCGCCGGCCTCAGGGCTTGAAGGCGCCGATAAAGATGGCGGGGTCGACGCGGGCGTCGTTGAGGCTGACGTTCCAGTGCATGTGGGGACCGGTGGCGCGGCCGGTGGCGCCGACCCGGCCGACGATGCCGCCGCGGGGCAGGCTCTGGCCCAGCTTCACGTCCACCTTCGACATGTGACAGAACATGCTGATGAGGCCCTGGCCGTGGTCGACGAACACCGTATTGCCGTTGAAGAAGTAGTTGCCGATGAGGATGACCTTGCCAGCGGCTGGTGCCTTGATGGGAGTGCCGGCTCCGACCGCGAAGTCGAGGCCGGAGTGGGGGTTGCGCTCCTCGCCGTTGAAGAAGCGGCGCAGCCCGAAGGGACTGGAGAGCGGGCCCTGGACCGGCTTCTCAAACAGCAGGTTGCTCGGCTGAGCCGGGCTGAAGGTCTGGTAGGCGCGGGTCTGTTCGGCAAGCTCCCGGTTGATGCGGGTCATGTCTTCGGCCAGCGGATTGACCTGGCGGCTGTTCTTGAGCTTGATGTGCTGCTCACGGTAGTGCTTGGTGCCGACCGTGAAACTCAAGGTGCGGCCATCGCTGGTGGTCACCTGATGGGGGCCGGGCGCGCTCTTGAGCGGGATGCCGACGATGGCAATCCACGTCTTCCCGTCTTCCTGTACCACCAGCACAGGCTTGTCCTGATAGCGCACTGCGGGCGCCTTGGCCCCGCTTCCCAGTGGTACCACGGCCACGCCCCCCGGCACCGGGTGGTTGAGCAGGCGGCTGATAAACCCCGGTTCGGCGTGAAGCGCAGGGCTGCCGAGCAGCAGGAGAAGAAAGAAGAGGCGGCGCATGATGGCTCCATCGGATCAGGGGGAAAGCAAGAGGGGGGAGATGATGCCACATTCTGGCGGTGCTGTCCGTCAACCGTGGGCGATAAACTCGTCGGCTGCGGCCCAGAAAGACGCAACGGACACGCCATTGCAGCGAGGTGAATGCTCTGGTTGCGGGTGCCAGCCTTCCCTTCGACCTTGCCAGCCTGAGCAGGGGGCCGCTGCGCTACCGCATCTTGGGGGCGCTCGCGAGCGACAACAGCTTCACCACCAGCCAGGCCGGGTCGCGGTGGGCATGGCCGGACAGGGGCCCTGACCCCTATTCCATTCGATACCGCCATCGCGGTACCCTACTCGGCGGCGACCCAGGTCACCGACTGCAAGATGAGGCTCTCCCCGACCCGGCTGCCGGGCCAGGTAGTACGCACCGGCCCCATCATGGTCACGGTGAGCGTGTCCTGAGGAGACGCCGCTTCGCCCTTATTTTTCGACGAGGTCAATGATGAACAGTGACAGGGCCCTGCGCCACGAACCCAAACGCCATGGTATAGGACAGGGCTGGATCTGGATCCGCACCGGATTCGACATCTTCAACAAGGGGATGGGTGCCAGCGTGGCCATGATAGTGCTCTGGTTTGTGGTGGGCATCGTACTGGATCAGCTGCCGGCGGGGGGCTTGATCTCCCAGTTGCTCTACATGGTGTGGGGGGCTGGCTGGGTGGCGGTGGCGCGGCGGGGTCACCATGGCGAGGCACTGCAATTTGGCGACTTCTTTGCCGGTTTCCGCCATCGGTTGACCCCCTTGATGCTGGGGGGCCTGATGGTGCTCGGTCTCATCATGGGGATCCTGATGATCTGCGTGTTCCTGCTGCACCAGTGGGGACTCACCGGCCTGTTGTCCGCGGATCCGGGCTCCCTGGCGCTGACCCCGGAGCAGGCACAGGGCTTCCTCGTCTGTGCCCTGGTGGGATTGGCACTGTTCGTTCCCGTGCTGATGGCCATCACCTTCGCCCCCGCCCTTATCCTCTTCCATCAGGTCGGGGTCTGGCAGGCAGCCCGGCTCAGCTTCAAGGGATGTCTGCGCAACATGTGGCCCTTCCTCTGGTGGGGGCTGCTCGGGGCCGTGCTGATCTTCTTTGGCGCACTCCTGATGCTGGTGGGCCTGCTGGTGGTGCTGCCTGCCATCAACTACTCCATCTATGCCGCCTATCACGACATCTATCTGGAGGATCAGGAGGCCGAGGAGGGAGAGACCCCGGTCAAGGCATTCGGTTTCGAAGCCTGACCGGGCACATGATGGAGCAAAGAGGGGCCGCGAGGCCCCTTTTTTGTGGTTCTTCGCGGGATCCTGGGAAAGTGGAAGTTGACAGACAGAGTGCTGGTAAACTGGTTGTCGCCAAACACACCACCACCATCACCCTGCTGTCGCCGTGCATCATATTGATATTGCCTCCTTCTGGCCAGGTTATACCG
>NZ_JAPDBQ010000009.1:0-56267 GCF_027705325.1 Aeromonas sp. QDB18 | reverse complement strand
GTGGTGTGTTTGGAGACAGCCAGTTTACCAGCACCCTGTCTGTCAACTTCCACTTCCCCAAGATCCCGCGAAGAACCATAAAAAAGGCACCCGATGGGCGCCTTTTTCAGAATTCTTCAGAAGCAAGATTACTTCTTGGAGGTCAAGCCACCGAAACGCTTGTTGAACTTGTCTACGCGGCCGCCGCTAGAAACTTCTTTCTGCTTGCCGGTGTAGAACGGGTGGCACTCGGAGCACACGTCCAGGTTCAGATCTTTACCGATGGTAGAGAAGGTGTTGATGACGTTACCGCAAGAGCACTTGGCGGTGATGGCTACGTAGTCAGGATGGATACCAGCTTTCATGGACAACCTCAATTATCAGGCCGTGTCGCCATCCGATCTCTTGTCGGACACCACACGATTGTTGAACACAGTTTCAAAGGCTGCGAATAATATAGGAAACGCCTGAGATCAGGCAAGTGGCTTCGCAGAAAAAATAGGCAACCCCTGGTGAATTCTTCCCAAACGCTGGATCTGGTTCGTGTGGCTGTGCCGGTGCCGTTACGCCGTCATTTCGACTATCTCTCTCCCCTGCCCTTGCCTGCCCCCGGTTGCCGGGTCGAGATCCCGTTCGGCCCGCAGACCTTGGTCGGTCTGGTGGTGGATCACCCGACCGAGAGCCTGGTCCCCCGCAACAAATTAAAGCCCTTGAAGAGGGTGCTCGACAGCGCCCCCGTGCTGGGGCCCGACATTCTGGCGCTGATGGCCTGGAGCGCCGGTTACTACCAGCACCCGCTGGGGGAGGTACTGCCCCACGCCCTGCCGGTGCTGGTGCGCAAGGGGGAGCCCGCCGCCTATCGGGAGCTGGAGTTCTGGTTTGCCACCGATGCGGGCATGGCCATCGACCTCAACGAGCTCAAGCGGGCGGCCAAGCAGCAGCAGGCCCTCGCCCTGCTGCGCAAGGGGCCGCAGACCCCCTCCGCCCTCAAACAGGAGGAGATCCAGAGCGCGGCCCTCACCGCGCTGGAGAAGAAGGGACTGCTGGAGAAGCGCTCGCTGGAGCCGAGCCATGATGGCGACTGGGCCACCCGCTTCGAGCCGGGTGAGGGGCTGCGCCTCAACGGCGAGCAGGCGCTGGCGGTGGCCGCCGTCACCAGCCAGAGCAACAAGTTCGGTGCCTTCCTGCTGGACGGCATCACGGGCTCCGGCAAGACCGAGGTTTACCTCAGCATCCTCGAGCCCCTGCTCAAGGCGGGCAAGCAGGCGCTGGTGATGGTGCCGGAAATTGGCCTCACCCCCCAGACCATCAACCGCTTCCGGCGCCGCTTCAACGTGCCCGTGGTGGCGATGAACTCCGCCATGAACGACAGGGAGCGGCTCGATGCCTGGCTCGCCTGCCGCGACGGCGGTGCCGCCATTCTGATCGGCACCCGATCTGCGGTGTTCACGCCGTTCAAGGACCTCGGCATCATCATCATCGACGAGGAGCACGACGGCTCCTTCAAGCAACAGGACGGCTTTCGCTACCACGCGCGGGATCTGGCAGTGATGCGGGCCCATCGCGCCGGCATTCCCATCCTGCTTGGATCTGCCACCCCGTCGCTGGAGACGCTGCACAACGCCCGCAGCGGCAAGTATCACCACCTCACTCTCACTCGCCGCGCCGGCAACGCCCAGACCGCTCGCCAGGTGATCCTCGACATCAAGAACGTGCGGCTGCAGGCGGGCCTCTCCCCCCAGCTGGAACAGCTGATGGCAGAGCACCTGGCGGCGGGCAACCAGGTGATGCTGTTTCTCAACCGCCGTGGCTATGCCCCGGCTCTGATTTGCCACCAGTGCGGCTGGAGTGCCGCCTGCGAGCGCTGCGACGCCTGGTACACCTGGCATCAGGCCGGGCGACGGCTGCACTGCCACCACTGCGACAGCGTGCGCCCGTTGCCCCACCACTGTCCCGAGTGTGGCAGCAGCGAGCTCATCGGCTCCGGGGTCGGCACCGAACAGCTGGAGCAACTGCTCGGCACCGTGTTCCCGCAATATCCGGTGGTGCGCATCGACCGGGACAACACCCGCCGCAAGGGGGAGCTGGAGACGCACCTCGGCGACATCAAGGCGGGCAAGTACAAGATCCTGATCGGCACCCAGATGCTGGCCAAGGGCCACCACTTCCCGGATGTAACCCTGGTAGGGCTGCTGGATGTGGATGGCGCCCTGTTCAGCGCCGATTTTCGCGCCGCCGAGAAGCTGGCCCAGCTCTACACCCAGGTGGCGGGCCGGGCTGGTCGCGCCAGCAAACCGGGGCTGGTGGTGCTGCAGAGCCACCATCCCGAACACGCCCTGCTGCAGGATCTGACCCAGAACGGCTATGGCCACTTCGCCGACACGGCGCTGAAAGAGCGCCGCCTGCTGGGGCTGCCACCGTTCAGCCATCAGGGGCTGTTTCGGGCCGAGGCCAACGGCCGCGACGAGGTACAGCTGTTCCTCAGTCGTCTCGCCGATACCCTGCGCAGCGCCCGCTATCCCCAGGTGCAGGTGCTCGGGCCCATCAGCGGCTTCATGGAGCGCAAGGCGGGCAAGTTTCGCATGCAGCTGCTGGTGCAGGGGCCCAGCCGGGCACCACTGGCCCAGCTGCTCGACTGGGCGGTGAAGGAGCTGGAGGGGTGGCCCGAGACCAAGCGGGTGCGCTGGAGCCTGGATATCGACCCCACGGAACTGAACTAGCGCGGCTCTGCCAGCACGGCCTCCGCCAACACCCTGGCCTGTTCCAGAGCCAGGGGCTGCTGATAGCTGTGGGCCATCACCACGGCCCCTTCCAACAGCAGGCATAACCCGGTGGCCTGCACCTCGGTGCATTCGAGGGCCTTCCTGACCCAGTTCAGCAACGCACGCTTGTGGGCCACCACCAGCTTGCGCACCGGGTGGCGAGGATCGGAGAACTCGGCGCTCGCGTTGATGAAGTTGCAGCCGTAGAAGTCGCTGCGGCCAAACCAGTCCGCAAAGCCATCGAGCAGTGCCAGCAACCTGGCCTCCCGTCCCGACACCCCATCCATCCTGGCATCGAGCAGGGCAAAGAACTCCGCATCCCGTGCCATCAGCACCGCTTCGATCAAGACATCCTTGGTGGGGAAGTGGCGATAGAGGGTGCGTTTGGTACTGCCCGCCTCGGCCCAGATGCGATCGATGCCGGTGGCGTGAAAACCGTGACGATTGAACAGCCGATAGGCTGTCGTCATCAGCTGTTGCCGTTTGTCGCTCATGGTGACTTTCCTCTTGAAGTACACCGATCTGTCTACCTAATGTCGCAGGCTGGATCAAGTGATCCGGCACAGACAAGGAGACAGGAGATGGAAACAAGACGATGGCGAAGTGCCTGGCTGGCAGGGCTCGGTGCCTGCCTGGCCATAATGTTGCTCGGCTGGCTGGACATGAGCTGGCAGTCGACCCTGTTGATGGCACCGTTCGGGGCAAGCTGTGTGCTGCTCTTCTCCCTGCCGGACAGTCCGCTGGCCCGTCCGCAGAACGTGCTGGGAGGCCACCTGTTATCGGCCACCGTGGGGTTGGTGGTGCAATTGCTACCGCTACCGATGGAACTCAAGCTGGCGCTGGGTGTGGGCCTGTCCATTGCACTCATGCAGGGACTGGGGCTGATCCACCCCCCTGCCGGAGCCAATCCACTGTTGATCCTGCTCACCACCCAGTCCTGGCCTTTCCTCTGGCAAACAGTGCTGCCCGGCGCCTTGCTGCTGATCATGGTGAGTCATTGCGCCAGGCGGCTGCAAACGTCACGGCTCACACCCACATAAACAACGAGGGGGCCAAGGCCCCCTCGTTGTTTAATAGCAAGGCAAAGATGGCTTATTCGGCAACCTGGGAGACCCCGGTCAGGCGCACCTCGACCCGGCGATCCGGGGCCAGGCAGGCGATCATCTGCGCCTTGGCGCCATCCGGGCAGCTGCCCCCGGTCACGGGCGAAGACTCTCCCCGCCCTTCGGCACGCACCTTGTCGGCAAACAATCCCTTGGCGATGAGATAATCCGCCACCGTGCGGGCACGCTGTTCGGAAAGGGACTGGTTGTAGGCCTCCGAGCCGATGCGGTCGGTATGACCGATCACCGTCGCCACCCCGTCTTTCGGATTGGCTGCCAGGATCTGGGCAAACAGGTTGTCGAGGGCCTGACTGGCGGCTGGCTTCAGGGTCGCCTTGTTGAACTCGAACAGCACATCGGAATCCAGGCTGAACTGCTTCTCCACCAGCACGGGGGCCGGGGCGGGCGCAGGTTCGGGCGCAGGCGTTGGTGCCACCGGCTCGTCGCCGATCTGGCCGAAGCGATAGAGCATGCCGACCGACAGCAGGCCGTTGTCCATCTCGATGCCTGACTCGTCGAGGGAAGTCTTCCCAAGGGGGGTGGTGTACTGGTATTCGAGGCGGGCGGCCCAATCCTTGTCGATGGCGTATTCGACCCCCAGCGCCCCGACAAAGGCGGCACCATGATATTTGTTGCCCTCATGGGATTCGGAGAGGCTGCTGGTGCCATCGCTGGCCCTGACGTTGAGTGAGCTCTCGGTCCAGGCATAGGCCCCCCCGAGACGGCCGTAGATATCCAGTGCCGAGGTTGCAGGCAGGATAATCTTCATGGTGGCCTGCACCATCTGGGCCTTGGCCTCGCCATCGAGTGCGAAATCAACCCCGTTGCCCGAGTAGTGCTTGTCCACCTGATACTTGCCGAGCCAGTCATAGCCGAGCTCAACCGCCACGTTTCTGTTCACCTGATAACCGGCAAACAGCCCCAGACCGAGATCATCGCTGTTCTCGTTCACCTTGGTCGCATCGAACAGCTCTTCGACCTGAGCGTTGTAATCCACCCCGTAATAATTTGACCAGCCGGCCTTGCCGCCGACATACCAGGTGTTGTCCTGGGCGGCAGCCTGCACCGTCCCTGTTGCCATCAAAGCGCCGATCAGGACGGCGAGCATAGATCTGTTCATGGATGAGCCCCTGCAATGAATTGTTATGACGCGGCTGCGTCTCTCTTCCCTGACGGGGCCCTGAACCCAAGCCCCGCATTCAGATTATCCCATCTGCAACCAGCCTCAAACGACCAGGGTCTCAGGAGTGTGATATTGGCGACATTATCAGCCACCGTGCCCCCAATCATGGGGGCCGGCGCGTTGCCCATAAAAAAACGAAGAGCCGGGCTCTTCGTTTTTCATCTGGCAAGGGGATGGCTCACTGGCTGCCCTGGCTCGCCAGGAACAGGCGGTAGGCGGGATCCTCGCTCACCTCTTTCCAGCCGTAGCCAATCTCGTGCAGGTAGTCGTGGAAGGCGGCCACGTCCTCGTCCGGCAGCTCGAACGCACAGAGCACCCGGCCGTAGTCGGCACCGTGGTTGCGGTAGTGGAACAGGCTGATGTTCCAGCGACAGCCGAGGGTCTCCAGGAAGCGCATCAGGGCCCCCGGCTGCTCCGGAAACTTGAAGCTGTAGAGCCGTTCACCGAGGGGCCGGGCCGGGCGGCCGCCAATCATGTAGCGCACGTGGTTCTTGGCCAGCTCGCTCTCGGTCATGTTGACCACCGGGTAGCCGTTGCCACCGAGCTGATCGATGATCTGGCCGAGCTCCTCGTCACCGCCGGTGAGGCGCACCGAGACGAACAGCGACGCCTGCTCCGCGTCCGCATAGCGGTAGTTGAACTCGGTCACCATGCGGGGCCCCAGCTGACGGCAGAAGTCGAGGAAGGCCCTCTTGCGCTCGGGGATGGTCACCGCCAGCATGCCCTCGCGCTTCTCGCCGATCTCGCAGCGCTCCGACACGTAACGCAGGCTGTGGAAGTTGACGTTGGCGCCGGACAGAATGGCCGCCATCCGCCCCCCTTTCACCTGCTCCCGCTCGCTGTAGGCCTTGAGGCCGGCCAGCGACAAGGCCCCCGATGGCTCGGCGATGGCGCGGCAGTCATCGAAGATGTCTTTCAGTGCGGCGCAGATCTGGTCGTTGGAGACGGTCACCACCTCGTCCAGATACTGGTTGCACAGCCGGAAGGTCTCCTCACCGATGCGCTTGACCGCCACCCCGTCCGCAAACAGCGAGACCCGGTCCAGATTGACCGGCTCGCCAGCCGCCAGCGCCGCCTTGAGGCAGGCGGAGCCCTCCGCCTCCACCCCGATCACCTTCACATCCGGCAGCAGCTGCTTGATGTAGACCGCCACCCCGGCGGCCAGGCCGCCGCCGCCCACCGGCACGAAGACGTGGGTGAGGTGGGTATCCTGCTCCAGCAGCTCCTTGCCGATGGTGCCCTGCCCGGCGATCACCTCGACGTCGTCAAACGGCGGGATCAGGGTGTAGCCCTCCAACTCGGCGAGGCGGCGGCTCTCGCCGTAGGCCTCATCGAAGCTGTTGCCAAACAGCATGACGTTGCCGCCCTGACGGCGCACCGCGTCGATCTTGATGTCCGGCGTGGTCTTGGGCATCACGATGATCGCCTTGATGCCGAGCTTGGCGGCCGACAGGGCGACCCCCTGGGCGTGGTTGCCGGCAGAGGCGGCGATGACGCCGCGTTCTTTCTGCTCCTGGGTCAGGGTGGCGATCTTGTGGTAGGCGCCGCGCAGCTTGAAGGAGTGAACCGGTTGCAGATCCTCCCGCTTCAGGCTGACGTGATTGCCAAGCCGCTCGGAGAGTTTCTTCAGGGTTTGCAAGGGGGTGACCCGCGCCGCCTCGTAGACGGGGGAGAGCAGCACCTTGCGTAGATAATCCGCCGCAGAGACCATGGTTTATACCCCCGTCTCGTGGCGAAGGGCGCGCAATGCGCCCATATCATGACAGTTCATTCTCTCACTCCCCCAGCAGGGTGCGATCGCGCACCGCGCCCTTGTCGGCGCTGGTGGCGAACATGGCGTAGGCGCGCAGGGCAAAGGAGACCTCGCGCTGACGATCGACCGGCTTCCAGCCACGGGCAGAGACGGCGGCGCGACGGGTGGCCAGCACGCTGTCGGCCACCTCCAGCACCATGCTGCGGGCCGGGATGTCGATGTTGATGATGTCGCCATCCTCTACCAGACCGATAGTGCCGCCAGAGGCCGCCTCCGGGGAGACATGACCGATGGAGAGACCCGAGGTACCGCCGGAGAAGCGACCGTCGGTGATGAGGGCACACGCCTTGCCCAATCCCATGGATTTCAGATAGGTGGTGGGATAGAGCATCTCCTGCATGCCGGGGCCCCCTTTCGGGCCCTCGTAGCGGATCACCACCACTTCACCGGCTTTCACCGTGCCGTCCAGAATGCCGCTCACCGCGCTCTCCTGGCTCTCGAATACCCGGGCCGGGCCGCGGAAGGTGAGGTTCTCCTCGTCCACCCCGGCGGTCTTGACGATGGCCCCGTTGAGGGCGAGGTTGCCAGCGAGGACCGCCAGGCCACCTTCCTGGCTGTAGGCGTGATCGAAGGAGCGGATGCACCCCTCGGCGCGGTCCAGATCCAGCTCGGGCCAGCGGCAATCCTGACTGAACGCCTTGGTGGTACGGATGCCGGCAGGGCCTGCACGGTAGAAGTCGTGAACCCCCTTGTCATTGCTGCGGCTGACGTCATATTCGGCCAGCAGCTCCACCAGGGAGGTGCCCAGCACGTTGCGGGCATCGCCGTGCACCAGGCCCGCTTTTTCCAGCTGACCCAGGATGGCGACCACGCCGCCGGCGCGGTGCACATCTTCCATGTGGTACTTCTGGGTGGAAGGCGCCACCTTACACAGCTGGGGCACCTTGCGGGACATGCGGTCGATGTCGGCCATGGTGAAGTCGACGCCCGCCTCCTGGGCTGCCGCCAGCAGGTGCAGCACGGTGTTGGTGGAGCCGCCCATGGCGATGTCGAGCGCCATGGCGTTCTCGAACGCCGCCTTGGTGGCGATGTTGCGCGGCAGTGCCGAGGCATCGTCCTGCTCATACCAGCGCTTGGCCAGAGTGACGATACGCTGGCCCGCCAGCTTGAACAGCTGCTCGCGGTCGCTGTGGGTTGCCAGCAGGGAGCCGTTGCCCGGCTGGGAGAGACCCAGTGCCTCGGTCAAGCAGTTCATGGAGTTGGCGGTGAACATGCCGGAGCAGGAGCCGCAGGTGGGGCAGGCGCTGCGCTCGATCTGATCGCTCTGTGCATCGGAGACCTTGGGGTCGGCGCCCTGGATCATGGCGTCCACCAGATCCAGCTTGATGATCTGGTCGGAGAGCTTGGTCTTGCCCGCTTCCATGGGACCGCCGGAGACAAAAATGACCGGGATATTGATGCGCAGGGCAGCCATCAGCATCCCCGGGGTGATCTTGTCGCAGTTGGAGATGCAGACCATGGCGTCGGCACAGTGGGCGTTGACCATGTACTCCACCGAGTCGGCGATGAGTTCGCGGGACGGCAGGGAATAGAGCATGCCACCGTGGCCCATGGCGATGCCGTCATCCACGGCGATGGTGTTGAACTCCTTCGCGACCCCGCCAGCCGCCTCGATTTCGCGGGCGACCAGCTGGCCCAGATCCTTGAGGTGGACGTGGCCCGGCACGAACTGGGTGAAAGAGTTGACCACGGCGATGATGGGCTTGCCGAAATCCTGATCGGTCATGCCGGTGGCACGCCAGAGGGCGCGGGCCCCGGCCATGTTACGTCCGTGGGTGGTGGTGGCGGATCTCAACTTCGGCATTGTCTCTACTCCCTGAATGCCCCTGGGGCGCATTGTCTTTCAACATGAATGTGTGATTCGCGGATCGGGAATCGATCCTGGTGAAGGCACCTCGGGGAGCCTTCACCGGAAGCGACTCGGGGAGGCGTGACGCCTCCCCGCTATCATCAGTCGTTGACCGGCGTCAGCCAGCCCCACTTGTCTTCGGTCTTGCCGTTGAACAGGCCGAAGAAGGCGTTCTGCAACTGCTCGGTCACCGGGCCACGGCAACCGGCGCCCACCTTCATCCGATCCACCGAGCGCACCGGGGTCACCTCGGCGGCGGTGCCGGTCATGAAGATTTCGTCTGCGACGTACAGCGCTTCACGGGGCAGCGCCTGCTCGCGTACCTCGTAACCCAAGTCGCGCGCCAGCGTCATGATGGTGTCGCGGGTGATGCCGGGCAGGATGGCGGCGGTGGCGGGCGGGGTGAACAGCACGCCGTTCTTCACCAGAAACAGGTTCTCCCCCGCCCCTTCGCTCAGATAGCCGTTCACATCCAGCGCCAGCCCCTCGGCGAAGCCGTTGCGCTTGGCCTCGCGGCTGATGAGCTGGGAAGAGAGATAGTTGCCCCCCGCCTTGGCACCGGTCGGGATGGTGTTGGGAGCGAGCCGGTTCCAGGAGGTGACGCACACATCCACTCCGTTTTTCAACCCCTCTTCACCGAGGTAGGCGCCCCAGGGCAGGGCCGCGACCATGAGGTCGGCCTTGGCATCCAGCGGCGGATGCAGCCCCAGCCCCACGTTGCCGACAAAGGCCAGCGGGCGCAGGTAGCCGCTCTTCAGGCCGTTCTCGCGCACCACGGTGCGGCAGGCTTCATTCACCTCAGACTCGCTGTAGGGGACGTCCATCCAGTAGATCTTGGCGGAGTCGAACAGGCGGCGGGTGTGCTCCTGCAGGCGGAAGATGCAAGTCCCCTTGGGAGTGTCATAGGCCCGCACCCCCTCGAACACCGAGGATCCGTAGTGCAGGGCATGGCTCATGACATGCACCTGGGCATCCTGCCAGGGGACCAGCTTGCCGTTGAACCAGATGTATTGGGGGTGGGCGGCGGATTGGGAAGGCTGTGACATTGGCTTGGCTCCTTAAGCTCTGATCCGGGGTTGCTGTTCCAGTGCATCGACCCGGGAGACATCCACCAGCTTCACCAGCTGGCTCCACAACTGCTGGATGGGACGTACCGATTCGACAGTAACCGTGATCCGCAGCTGTTGGCAATCCTGCTCCATGTTGAGGGCGCAGAGATTGAAACCGCGGTGACGGACCACCCGCAGCACCCGTTCCATCACTTCGGGTCTGGGTTGGGCATGGATTTCCAGGGTGCTGGTATTGAGCTGGTTCATGGGCGTTGCTCCATCATCTTGTGGTTGGCGACTCCTGGCGGAACCAGGGGCCAGACATTTTCTTCCTCTGAAATAGCCACATGCAGCAGATAGGCACTCTCGCTCGCCAGCAGGCGATCCAGTGCCGGACCTATCTCTTCTTTACATGTGATGGTCTCGCCGGGGATACCGAAGGCGGCAGCCAGGGCGACGAAATCGGGGTTGTCGGACAGATTGGTCTCGCTGTAGCGACCGTCGAAGAACAGCTCCTGCCATTGACGCACCATGCCGAGGCGCTGGTTGTCCAGCAGCACCATCTTCACCTTGAGCCGGGCGCGGCGGATGGTGCCGAGCTCCTGCACGTTCATCATGAAGGAGCCGTCACCGCTCACCAGCACCACCTCGTCATCGGGGCGCGACATCTTGGCGCCGATGGCGGCGGGCAGGCCGAAGCCCATGGTGCCGAGGCCGGCACTGGACAGGTGGTTGCGCGGGCTGGTGAAACGCATGTGCTGGGCCACCCACATCTGGTGCTGACCCACGTCGCAGGCCACCACGCTGGTCTCCGGCAGCTGGCTTGAAAGCTCTTTGAGCAGGGCCGGGGCGTAGATGGCCTGACCCGGATGGTCGTAGCGGAAGGCGTATTCCCGAGCCATGGTGGCGCAGTGCTCGCGCCAGGGGTCGAGGGTCAGCGTCATCGCCAGGGCGGGCAGCACACGCTTGAGATCCGTGGTGATCCCCACATCGGCGGCGCGACGCTTGCCGAACTCGGCGGCGTCCACATCCAGGTGGATCACCTTCGCCTCGGGGGCAAATTCCTCCAGCTTGCCGGTCACCCGATCATCGAAACGGGCGCCTACCACCACCAGCAGATCGCACTGCTGTACCGCCAGGTTGGCGGCCTTGGTACCGTGCATGCCGAGCATGCCCAGATAAACGGGGCTGTCGGGGTCGAGGGCACCTATCCCCTTGAGGGTGGTGACCGCCGGCATCCCCGTGGTGGCGGCAAAGTCGCGCAGCTGCTGCTCGGCATTGGCCATGCCCACCCCGCCGCCGACGTAGAGTACCGGACGCTCAGCACCGGCCAGCAGGGTACGGGCGACCGTCAGTTCGGCCGGATTCAGGGGTTCGGGTTCCTCCACTGCAAACAGCGGGCTTTGAGAGGGAACGGCGGCCAGCTGCACATCCTTGGGCAGGTCGATGAGCACGGGACCCGGACGCCCTTCGGTGGCGATGGCGAAGGCTTCGGCAATGACCCGTCCCAGATCCGCCGGGTCCGTCACCATGAAGGAGTGCTTGGTGCAGGAGAGGGACATGCCGAGCACGTCCACTTCCTGAAAGGCATCGGTACCGACGGCGGCGCAGGGCACCTGGCCGCTGATGGCCACCAGCGGTACCGAATCGAGCAGTGCCTCCGCGAGGCCGGTGACCAGGTTGGTGGCGCCGGGGCCAGAGGTGGCGATGCAGACCCCCACCTGACCGGAAGCGCGGGCATAACCCACCGCAGCCATGGCGGCACCCTGCTCGTGGCGGCAGAGCTGATGGGCCAGGCCACCGTCATACAGGGCGTCATAGACCGGCATGATGGCCCCGCCCGGGTAACCAAACACCTGGGTCACACCCTGTTTCTTGAGAGCCTGTACCAAAAACTGCGCGCCGTTCATGTGGAAAATCCTGTCCTTTGGTCGAAAAAAAACCCCCGGGCCGTGAGGCTCGGGGGTCGCTTGTTTCGTTCTGTCCGGTGGTGGGTCTATCCCTTGTTCCGTGCAGCCAAACGAGCCCCGAGCGGTGAGATAATAATCACCACTAGGACCACAATAATGCTGACGAAACGGGAGGCCATGTTCATAGTTACAACCGGAAATCCTGTGAAATGGGAGCGGAGCTTGCCGCGAATGGCTATTAGAACTAGCACGGTGATTTTTATTGGGCAAGCACTTTTTACCTGACAAGACTCTGATTTTGACTGCTCTGAAACCTGACAACTGGAACAAAAAACTAATTAAAAACGGTTAACCAGCATATACATCAAACCAAGGACGGTATTTATGTCATTAGCTGTTGTTTATAGCCGTGCCAGCCTGGGGATAGCGGCGCCGCAAGTCACGGTGGAGGTGCACCTCTCCAACGGCCTGCCCGCCTTCAACATGGTGGGGCTGCCGGAAACCTCGGTGAAGGAGTCGCGGGATCGGGTGCGCAGCGCCCTGCTCAACGGCAATTTCGAGTTCCCGAGCAAACACATCACGGTCAACCTGGCCCCTGCGGATCTGCCCAAAGAGGGGGGTCGCTTCGACCTGGCCATCGCCATCGGCATTCTCGCCGCATCCAAGCAGATACCCGCAAGATACCTGCTCGATCACGAATTTTTAGGGGAATTGGCCCTGACGGGCGAGATCCGCCCCGTGCTTGGGGTGCTCCCCTCGGTGCTCGCCTGCCGCGACGCAGGGCGCACCCTGCTGGTCCCACGGGAGAACGGTCCGGAGGCTTCCCTCATACAGGATGCCGAGGTGCGCACCGCCCACCAGCTGCTGGCGGTCACCGCCTGGCTGGCGGGCCAGTACGAACTGCCGCTGCCGGAACCCCAGAGCGCGGAGACCCTGCACGACGTGCCGGATCTGCAGGATGTGATCGGTCAGTCCCAGGCGAAGCGGGCGCTGGAGATCGCCGCAGCTGGCAGCCACAACCTGCTGTTCATCGGCCCCCCCGGCACCGGCAAGAGCATGTTGGCCAGCCGTCTGCCCGGCATTCTGCCACCGCTGAGCGAACAGGAGGCGCAGCAGACCGCCGCCATCCACTCCATCGGCGGCCTCACCCCCCGCGCCGGCCACTGGCACCACAGGCCGTATCGCACGCCCCATCACAGCGCCTCGGCGGTGGCGCTGGTGGGCGGGGGTACCCATCCCAGGCCTGGCGAAATTTCCCTTGCCCACAACGGGGTCCTGTTTCTGGATGAACTGCCGGAGTTCGAGCGCAAGGTGCTCGATTCCCTTCGCGAACCGCTGGAGACCGGGCACATTACCATCAGTCGTGCCGCCCGCCAGGTGGATTTTCCCGCCCGCTTCCAGCTGGTGGGTGCCATGAATCCCAGCCCCTGCGGCCATTATGGCGACGGCCAGACCCGCTCCAGCCCGGATCAGATTCTGCGCTATCTGGGCAAGCTCTCCGGCCCCTTTCTCGACCGGTTCGATCTGACGGTAGAGGTCCCGCTCTTGCCCAGGGGGAGCCTGACCGGCAAGGCGGAGCGGGGGGAATCGAGCCAGCAGATACGCGAACGGGTGCTGGGGGCGCGAGAGCGCATGCTGAGTCGCAGCGGAAAACTCAACAACCTGCTGGATAGTCGTGAAATCGAAGATGTTTGCAGATTATCGCCACAGGATGCCGAGTTTCTGGAAGGTGCCATCCAGAAGCTGGGGCTCAGCATCCGGGCCTGGCACCGCATCCTGCGGGTATCGCGCACCATCGCCGATCTGGCGGGACACGTCACCATCGAGAGAGCGCATCTGATCGAAGCCCTGGGCTATCGTGCCATGGATAGGCTGTTGTCGCGGCTGCGCGGGGGCCAGTGAGCGGGGGAACGACAGCAGCCACCACCCGACCCGGAAAGGGCGCCACCATGGTCTAGTCGTGGGCCGGCTGATATTATGGCAACAGATCTGACCACTTGGTTGCCATCCACCGATACGAAGACGGATTCCACCATGCCCAACAAGCTGATAGAGCGACTGCGCGGCAGCCTCTCGACCCTGCTCTATTTCATCAACACCCTGTTCTGGTTTGTCCCCGTCCTGCTGCTTGGCCTCATCAAGCTGCTGCTGCCCTTCCAGGGGGTGCGACGTCTCTGCAACACCCTCCTGGACGGCTGCGCCACCCACTGGATAGGTTTTAACAATCTGATCCAGAAAACCATCATCAACACCCCTTTCGATGTGGTCGGAGTGGACAAAGGGCGCCGGAATGAGTGGTATATGGTGATTGCCAACCACCAATCCTGGGTCGACATACTGGTATTGCAGCGGATTTTTAATCAAAAAATCCCCTTCCTGAAGTTTTTCCTCAAGAAAGAACTGATTTGGGTACCTTTTCTCGGTCTGGCCTGGTGGGCGCTGGATTTCCCATTCATGCGGCGTTATTCCCGAAAATTTCTGGAAAAGCACCCACATCTGAGGGGAAAAGACATAGAAACCACGCGCAAGACGTGTGTCCGTTTCCGCCATATGCCGGTGAGTGTGATGAACTTCGTGGAAGGGACCCGCTTCACCGTCGGCAAGCACGACAGGCAAGGGGCACCCTATCGTCATCTGCTGCACCCGAGAGCAGGGGGCATCGCCTTCACCCTGGCGGCCATGGGGGATCAACTGCACAAGCTGGTGGATGTGACCATCGCCTATCCCGGCGGCGTCCCCAGCTACTGGGACTTCATGTGTGGTCGGGTCAAGGAGATCAAGGTTCGGGTCCGCTTTCTGCCGATCGAACGCAATCTGGTGGGGGATTACTTCAATGACCCCGAGTTCCAACAAGAGTTTCAACAGTGGTTGAACGGGATCTGGCACGAGAAGGACCAGACCCTGGATAAGCTGCTGGCGGACAAGACGCAGTAAGACACTCATGCCAAACCTGCTCCCGGGCCCCCTGGTGCTGTTCATCAGCGCCGGCCTGACCATACTGTTTACCGCCCTGTGTGCCAGCCTGATCCTGCTGGTTTCTCTGGCCAAACTGCTGCTGCCCGTGCCGGCCTTTGGTCGCGCCTGCAGCCGGCTCAACAATCGCTTCATGGGCCTGTGGCTCGGTTGCAACGCCCTGGTGATCCGCCTCACTACCCGCATCGACTGGCAGATTGAGGACAATACCCGGCTGCGCAAGGATGGCTGGTATCTCATTATCAGCAACCACATGAGCTGGACCGATATCGTGGTGCTCGGCCACCTGTTTCGCAATCGGCTGCCGGTGCCCAAGTTCTTCATGAAGCACGAGCTCATTTACATCCCGCTGCTGGGGCTCGCCTGCTGGGGGCTGGACATGCCCTTTATGCGCCGCTATTCGAGAGAGTTTCTGTTAAGAAATCCGCATCTGCGGGGCAAGGATATCGAGACCACCCGCAACGCCTGCGAGAAGTTTCGCCACATACCCACCACCGTCATCAACTTCGTGGAGGGGACCCGCTTCACCGATCAGAAGCGCGAGGCCGCCCGCTCCCGCTATCGCCATCTCATGCCCCCCAAGGCGGCAGGACTCGCCTTCACCCTGGCAGCCATGGGCGATCAGTTCGACAGCCTGATCAACGTCACCATCAGCTACCCGGACAACCCCGACACCCCCTTCAAGGATTTCCTGATGGGGAAGATGAAGCGCATCCGGGTGCGGATCGAGGAGCTGCCGGTGGACGAGCAACTGGTGGGGGACTACTTCAACGACAAGCAGTTCAAACGCGGTTTCCAGGAGTGGCTGAACGCACGCTGGAAGGAAAAAGACGACGTGCTGGCGCAGTGGCAGGCGGCCGATGCGGCGGCTCAGACCGATCCGCAGGCAGCCAAGGCGAGCGCCGAGGCCAGCTCGGGCAGCTGATCCTCGCTGAACACCGCGATGCCATGGCGGCGCAGCAGGGCGGTGGTCTTGCCCTCGCCCGCCACCGAGACCCCTTCGAAGCGGCCGTTGTAGATACGGCCGCTGCCGCAGGAGGGGCTCCCCTCTTTCAGCAGGGCGAAGCGAATGCCCTGCTGCTGGCAGAGCGCCAGCGCCAGGGCGGCGCCGCGATCGAACTCGGTCGTCACATCCAGCCCGCTTTCGGTGACTACAGACTCACCCTGCCGCTCGGCGGGTGGTCGCGGGGTCGGCAGCCCCCCCGCCACCTCGGGACAGAAGGCCAGCACCCGCCCCTCGGCGCCCAACTCGGACAGCCAGTCGCTGATGATGCCCTTGCTGCGGCCGTCGTAGCGCACCGGCTGGCCCAGTAGACAGGAGCTGACTAAGATTTTTTCCTTCACACCTGTGCCTTATGAATTTTATTAAAGCCAACCCACCCGGTACTTTTTGCTGTTTCAACAATGAAATCCATATCTATTAGATCGCCATCGGGCAGTAGCTCTTCACTAATTTCTATAGAGCCATAAAAGCACTGTTCATGGTCTGCCCATCCGACAGCAGCAAGAGTGTAAACTTGCATTCCTTCATGCAAACGAAGCCCTGAAAATGGTGCGAAAGGCAAGTTAAGCTCTTTGGAACCACTGCAAAAACAGGTCTTATCTACATCCCGCACAATTAATGAAAGCTTCACTTTGTAATTCATAGCAATAGCGCTCTCTTCATGCCTCAGCCCCGTTCATCACCTGATCGAACATCACGCAGCAGGGGCTCTCCAGCCGGTAGAGAATGGCGGGCCGCTGCTTGCCGGTACGCTTGCGGCCGGTGTCCGTCAGGATGTCGGCCCGGTGGATCCGCTTGCGAAACGCCGCCGTGTTCATGGGGGTCTGCAGGATGATCTCGAAGGCGCGCTGCACCTCGGAGAGGGTGAACTCCGACCCCAGCAGGTGCAGCGGCAAGGTGCTGTAACGGCTCTTGATGCGCAGCCGCTCCAGCCCCATGGCGATGAGCTGGGGATGGTCGAAGGCGAGTTGCAGGTTGGGCAGGTCATCCAGAGGGTGCCAGCAGCCGCGCACGGCGCCGGCCTCGGGCTCCGCCAGGCACAGGTAGACGAGGGTGGTGGACCAACCCCGGGGATCCCGCTCCAGGTTGCCGAGGGTGCAGACCTGCTCGCTGTAGCACTGCGCCAGCCCCCACTGCGCCAGCAGGCGGTGGCGGGCGGCATCCAGATCCCGATCCCGGGTCTCGTCGATGCGCAGGGCCGGCAGCTGCCAGCAGTGGGCAAAGGGGGGGCGATCCCGGGTTTCGAGGAGCAGTTCGAGCCGCTCCTCGCGCAACCGCAGCACCACCATATCCAGACTCATTCTCGGCATCCTGGTCGACCTGCTCGCCTTCTAATAATGTTTGGTAGATAATATCACAAGAATATTATGTGCAGGAGTCACCCATGGGAACCATCGCCAGCCTGGATATTGATGCGCAGAAGGGGTTTACTCCGCTCTGTCCGAACGAGCTGCCCGTCGCAGGCGGGGATGATATTGTGGCGGCGCTCAACGCCCAGGCCGCCCTCGCCACCCTGCGAGTCGGCAGCAAGGACGCCCACCCCGCGAACGCTGCCTGGGTCGTGAGCGAGCCGGCCGCCATGCTGCAACCGCTGGATCTGCCCAACGCCGACCTCACCTGGCCGGCCCATTGCGTGCCGGGCACCCCTGGCTTCGAGCTGCTCGACGGCCTGCCCGCCCCCATCGACTACGACTTCTTCGTCTGGAAGGGGGTCGAGCCGGATCTGCACCCCTATGGCGCCTGCTACCACGACCTCGCCGAGCGTCGCAGCACCGGGCTCATCGAGTTCCTGCAGGCCCGCGGCGTCGCGACCGTGCTGGTCGGCGGCCTCGCCACCGACTACTGCGTCAAGACCAGCGTGCTGCAACTGCTCCGCGCCGGCTTCCGGGTCATCGTCCACCTCGATGCCTGCCGCGGCATCGCCCCCGAGACGATCGCCCAGGCCCGTGCCCAGATGATCGAGGCCGGCGCCGAGCTGGCCCAGACCCTGGCCGATGTACAACGCCTGCTGGACGCCTGATATGCCCCCGATCCTCAACAGCCTGCTCGACACCGATGCCTACAAGCTGCACATGCAGCAGGCTGTGTTCCATCGCTACCCGGATGCCGAGGTGGTGGCCGAATTCCACAGCCGCAACGAAGAGGATCTGCTGCCCATGATGGGCGAGATCGAGGAGCAGCTGCGCCTCGCCGGCTCCCTGCGGCTGACCCGACCCGAGCTCGATTTTCTGGCCGAGCGCCCCTTCTTCACCCCGGATTATCTGGATCACCTGCGCCGCAAGCCGCTGGATGCCTCCCTGCTCAAGGTGTTCGAGCAGGATGGCCGCATCAATGTGCGGGTCGAAGGGCCCTGGCAGGACGTCATCCTGTGGGAGATCCCGGTGCTCGCCATCATCAGCGAGATGCGCAACCGCTTCCGCTACCCCCAGTTCGGCGTCAGCCAGGCACTGGAGCGGCTCGACCAGAAGATCGACAAGCTGGAACGGGAGCTGAGCCGGGAGGAGATGACCGAGTTCAACCTCATCGACTTCGGCACCCGCCGCCGCTTCTCCCATGCGGTGCAGGATGCCGTGGTGGGCCGCCTCCAGGATCGGCTGCCGGCGTTTCGCGGCACCAGCAACTACCAGCTGGCCCAGAAATACCGGCTGCCGGCGGTGGGCACCCAGGCCCACGAGTGGTTCCAGGCTCACCAGCAACTCGGCTTCCCGCTGGAACTCAGCCAGCGCGCGGCCCTCACCAGCTGGCTGGACGAGTTCACCAACCACCTCGGCATCGCCCTGACCGACTGCATCACCATGGATGCCTTCCTGCGCGACTTCGACTTCGAGCTGGCGAGCCGATATCAGGGGTTGCGCCACGACTCCGGTGACCCCGTGGTCTGGGGCGAGAAGGCCATCAGCCACTACCAGCGCCTCGGTATCGATCCCGCCACCAAGACGCTGGTCTTCTCCGACGGCCTCGACCTCGACAAGGCAGTCCGGCTGTTCCGCCACTTCAGTGGTCGCATCAACACCAGCTTCGGCATCGGCACCAAGCTCACCTGCGATCTGCCAGGCGTCACCCCGATGAACATCGTCTTCAAGCTGATGGAGTGCAACGGCGGCCCGGTCGCCAAGATCTCCGACAGCCCGGGCAAGACCCTGTGCCGGGACGCGGACTTCATCCGCAACCTCAAGCAGGCCTTCCACGTCGGGGTATAAGACGCCTTTTTGAGTGTCCCATCTTGCGCACTGCGCCGATGGCCCCCTACCATGACTCACCTGAAAGGTCCGGCCCCCGTCGCAATGCTGTTCACTTAAGAGAATTTGAGTTCCAGTCCACGTAGTATCAGGGCTAAAAAATGAGGGAGGCATGATGCCTCCCTCTTTCTATTGCAAGCCACGCTGGATAAAGGCTGAAGGAACATCGACTGGAAACAGCCTTGCTCCCCCAACTCAAGTCGCATTTATGAATAATTAGTCAAAAATGTGCTTATCTGAACAGCATTGCGGCCCCCGTCGGACCTTTCGCTTGTTCGAACGCCAGACCACAAGGAACCACTCATGACCTCCAGATGGATATTCGCCCTCACCACCCTGCTCGCCAGCCTGAGCGCCGTCGCCGCCGAACCGCTGCGGGTCTCCGCCATCCCGGACGAAGCCCCCACCGAGCTGCAGCGCAAGTTTGCCCCCCTGGGTGACTACCTGGCCGAGAAAACAGGCCGCGAGGTGGTGTTCGTGCCGGTCAACGACTACGCCGCCGTGGTCGAGGCGCTGGCCGCCGGCAAGCTGGACATGGCCTGGCTCGGGGGCTTCACCTATGTGCAGGCACACCGCCGTGCCGACAAGGTGGTACCCCTGGTGCAGCGTCAGGAAGATGCCCAGTTCACCTCCAAGTTCATCGCCAATGCCGACAGTGGCATCAAGACCCTGGCCGACACCAAGGGCAAGGACTTCGCGTTCGGCTCCCCCTCCTCCACCTCCGGTCACCTGATGCCACGCCACTTCCTGGCCGAGCAGGGCATCAACCCGGAACGTGACTTCGCCCACGTCGCCTTCTCCGGCGCCCACGACGCCACCGTCGCCTGGGTCGCCTCCGGCAAGGTGCCGGCCGGTGCGCTCAACGCCTCCGTGTGGGAGAAACTGGTGGAAGAGGGCAAGGTCGACACCACCAAGGTCAAGGTGATCTGGACCACCCCGACCTACTTTGACTACAACTGGACAGTACGCGGTGATATGGATCCGGCCCTGCAAGAGAAGATCAAGCAAGCCTTCCTCAGCCTGGATCCGGCGGTGCCCGCCCAGGCCGAGATCCTCAAGCTGCAACGCGCTACCCGCTTCATCGAGACCAAGCCCGAGAATTACCTGGGCATCGAAGCCGCCGCCACCCAGGCCGGCCTGCTGAAGTGATCGCCGTCGCGCTGGACGGGGAAGGATTGCGGCTCGGCCAGAGCCGCATCCTGCAGCCGTTCAACCTGCAGATAACGGCAGGCGAGTGCGTGGCCATCATAGGGCCGAGCGGCGCGGGCAAGACCAGCCTGCTGCGGCTGCTCGGCACCGAGCTGCGCGGCGAAGGCAGGCTCACCCTCTGGGACCAGGAGCCCTGGACCCTCTCCACCCGGGACCGCCAGCGGCTGCGCAGCCGGATCGGCATGGTCTGGCAGCAACCGCCGCTGCCCGCCTCCCAGCAGGTGGTGACCGCCGTGCTGGCCGGCCGGCTCGGTCAGTGGTCCCTCGGCCGTTCCTTACTCTCCCTGCTGCGCCCCTGCGACCCCGAAGGCGCGCTAGCCGAGCTGGCGCGCCTCGGCCTCGCCGACAAGTGGCAACAGCGCTGCGGCGAGCTCTCCGGTGGCCAGTTGCAGCGGGTCGGCATCGCACGGGTGCTCTATCAGCAGCCGGATCTGATCCTGGCGGACGAGCCCGTCTCCGCCCTCGATCCCGTGCTCGCCCAAGGCAGCCTGGATGCCCTGCTGGCACAGGCCCGCGCCCGGGGCAGCACACTCATCGCCAACCTGCATGCGGTCGAGCTGGCGCTCGGCCGTTTCCCCCGCATCATCGGCCTGCGGGAGGGGCGAGTGCTGTTCGACTGTCCGGCGGCGGCCGTCACCCCGGCCATGCTGGCCGAGCTCTACGCCGGTGATGACGAGGCGGCGGCGTGTTCAATTTGACTAGCCGCTGGCGCCATCCCCTGCCCTGGTTGCTGCTGCTCATCGGCTACAGCCTGTGGCAACAGGCCGACGGCTGGCTCGGCCTGTTCGACGGCCAGAGCTGGCGGCAGATGGGCAACTTCCTCGCCACCAGCTGGCCGCCCCGCATGGATCGGGACTTCCTCGTCCTGACCCTGACCGCGACCCTGGAGAGTCTGGCGGTGGCGACATTGGGACTGGCGGGCGCCCTGCTGCTCGGCGTGCCGTTCGCCCTGCTCGGCTCCCGCGCCCTGTCGCTGGCCGAACTGGGGCCGGTGCCCAGCCCGCTGCGCGGCGCCTTGCGGGCCCTCTCGCGCCTCGTCGCCATCGTGCTGCGCAGCCTGCCCGAGCTCATCTGGGCGCTGCTGTTCGTGCGTCTGTCGGGGCTCGGGCCGCTCGCCGCCATCCTGGCCATCGCCGTCAGCTACGGCGGCATGCTGGCCAAGGTCTACAACGAGATCATGGAGAGCGGTGCCCTGCAACCGGCCCGCGCCCTGCTGCTGGGCGGTAGCGGCCGGCTGCAGGCGCTCTGGTACGGCGTGCTGCCTGCGGTGCGTCAGGAACTGCTCTCCTACACCGTCTACCGCTGGGAGTGCGCCCTGCGCGCCTCCGTCATCATGGGCTTCGTCGGCGCCGGCGGGCTCGGTCAGCAGCTCGAACTCTCCCTGCGCATGTTTGCCGGTGGCGAGGTGGTGACCCTGCTGCTGGCCTTCATCCTGCTGGTGACGCTCGCGGATGGCCTCAGCGCCTGGCTGCGCCACAGCCGCTCCCCCGGCCTGCTGTTGCTGATCTGCCTGGGGCTGGCCGCTGTCCTCGCGCTGTATCAGCTCGACTGGCGCATGCTGAGCTTCTCACTGGGGGGCCTGGGCACCTTCCTGGGAGAGTTTTTGCGACCGGACTGGTCATGGCCCTTCCTCAAGACAGTGGCTATGGGCCTGCTCGATACGGTGCAGATGGCGCTGCTAAGCACCCTCTTCAGCGCCCTGCTGGCCCTGCCGCTGGCCTGCCTCGCGCGCCACTGCTGGCCGCTGCGGCTGCTGTTCAACCTGCTGCGCTCCGTGCCCGAACTCATCTTCGCCAGCCTGCTGGTGATCGCGGTCGGACTGGGGCCGGTGGCGGGCATACTGGCGCTGACCCTGCACACCACCGGGGTGCTGGCGCGGTTGTTCGTGGAGACCCTGGAGAACGCGGATCCCGCCCCTCGCCTCGCCTTGCAGCTGAGCGGGGCCGGCCCTACGGCCTGCTTCTGGTACGGGGTGTTCCCCCTGGTGGCGCGCCAGTGGCTGGCCTACAGCCTCTATCGCGGCGAGATGAACCTGAGGGCCGCCACCATACTCGGCGTGGTTGGCGCCGGCGGCCTGGGACAGCAGCTCTATGTCTCGCTCAGCCTGTTCCGCTACGACCAGACCGCCACCCTGCTGCTGGCCATACTGCTGCTGGTCTGGCTGGCGGAGGCCCTCAGCCGCCGCACCCGTTTGCCTCGCCCGGCCCCCAGCCAGCGGGATTGCCAGATCTGAGGCCCGCCTTGCATGGCCCTGATAAACAAAAAGCCCGCCGGTTTGCACCGGCGGGCTTTTTTTCACGAGGTCAGTCTGGATCAGTCTTTCTTCGCCAGCAGGAATTGCACCAGCTGGTTGAACTGTTCCTGGGAGGTGATGGATTCGATTTTCACCATGTACTTGCCGTTCACCAGGAAGGCCGGCACGCCGCGCACGTTGTAGCTCTCGGTGTTGCGGTCGAACTGGGAGACCATGCCGGAGACGGCGAAGCTGTCGACAGCACCGTCGAACTCCTCAGCCGGCACGCCATTGTCCACGAAAACCTGCTTCACGTCGGCGCGGCTCTGGGGGATCTGGCGCTGGGTGTGGATCTTGTCGAAGATGGCCGGGGTCAGCTTGCCTTCGACGTTCAGCAGATTGGCGACGGCGTAGGCACGCTGCATCTCGGGGCCCATTTCACGGCCCAGGAAGGCCACCGGGTTCTTCTTCATCGGCACGCCTTCCGGCAGGCTCTTCTTCAGATCCTCGGCAATCGGCTCGAACTTGGCGCAGTGCGGGCAGAAATAGGAGAAGAACTCCATCACTTCCGGCTGGGCGCTGCCGGTCTGGCTGACCACGTCATAGTTGACACCTTCCTTGAATTGCGGGGCGGCGTGAACCATGGGGATCATCAGCATGGCAGCGAGGAAAAATAGTACTTTTTTCATGACGTTTCCTGTTAAGGGATCACTGTGAGGCACGCCCGGCGAACCGAAGCAGTCCAAGCCTATTGCCTCACCCTCGTGCCGTCAATGGCAAAGGCAGACAGGCGGGACCGCCATCCCGCCTCCCACGGGCACCTTGCCGCTGTGGCAATGGTACGGGCGACACCACCAACGGACGCCCCGTGGCGTGGCGATCTGCCGGGTTCGCGCCCCTACCACTGCGGCATCAGGCTGAGCGGCGGGGCCTTCAATGCCTCGAGCTGATCATGCAGGGTCGCAATCTGCTGGCGCCAGTAGTGTTCGGTGTTGAACCAGGAGAAGTGGCGGGGGAAGGCGGGATCTTCCCAGCGTCTTGCCAGCCAGGCCATGTAGTGGACGATGCGCATGGCACGCAGCGGCTCGATGAGCGCCAGCTCCCGCGGGTCGAACTCCATGAACTCCTCATACCCCGCCAGCAGGGTATCGAGCTGGATCTGCTGCTCATGACGCTCCCCGTTCAGCATCATCCAGAGATCCTGGATGGCGGGGCCGGTGCGGCAATCGTCGAGGTCGACAAACAGGGGGCCGTCACGCCACAGGATGTTGCCCGGGTGGCAGTCCCCATGCAGGGAGATGCGCGCCACATCCAGGGTCATGGCGTTGCATACGTGCCGGATCAGCTCGTCCAGCACCCCGAAGAAGGACTTGGCCAGCCCGCTCGGCAACCACTCGCCTGCCGCCAGCAACTGACGCGGCTCGTGCAGCATGCTCTCCACATCCAGCGGAACCCGGTGATGAAAGGCATGGCTGGCACCGACGCTGTGGATGCGACCGAGGTAACGCCCCACCCACTCCAGCTGGTCCAAGTTGTCCACCTCGAACTGGCGCCCCCCGACGCTCTGCCAGATGGCAAACGGGTAGCCCTGATGCTCCAGCAGGGTCTCGCCGGCAAAGGCAATGGGAGCGGCGACCGGGATCTCAGTTTCACAGAGGCGAGCGGCAAACGCGTGCTCTTCCAGGATCTGTGCCCGGCTCCAGCGACCGGGGCGGTAGAACTTCACCACGTAGCGACGGCGATCCTCATCCTGGAACTGATAGACGCGGTTCTCGTAACTGTTGAGCTCGATAAGGCCGGAATCGATGCGCAAGCCGCTGAGATCGATGGCATCCATGATGAGATCGGGATTGAGGTCGGAATAGTTGAAACGCATGTCATCCACCATAGAAAAGGGGCGCTGTTGCACCCCATTCTATCACCACTGTCTGCCGTTGCCGTGCATGGCGGTGCGCCTTGCCGTCACAACCTGCTGATAAACTTGCTCGTTTGGCGCAAGGTCCCCTTGCTGTCGTCCGGCGCCGCGCCTTCCCGCTTGAGCACGAACTGGACGTCCAGAGTGGGGCGCTTCAGGTTGAAGGGATCCACCGCCAGGCTCACCGGCAGGGTATAGATCTCGCCCGCCTTCAGTGTCACCTCGCGGGGTCCGAACCACTGGTACTCCGGCAGCCCTTCCACGTCCAGCCGGTAGGTCTGGGAGTTCAGGGTCTTGTTGAGGATCTTCAGGGTATAGGTGTTCTCGATGAGCCCCTCGCTGTTTTCCCGGAACAGCTGGTTGCGATCCCGCAGGATGTCGAGCCCCATGGGCATGATGGACATGGCGTTGTAGACGAAGACCCCCAGCATGACGACCATCACCAGGCCATAGCCAATCAGCTTGGGCCGCGCCACCTGGGTTTCACTGTGGGCCAGCTTGTGCTCGGTGGTGTAACTGATGAGCCCTTTCGGATACCCCATCCGCTCCATGGTCTGGTCGCAGGCGTCGACACAGGCGCCGCAGTTGATGCACTCGTACTGCAGACCGTCACGGATGTCGATACCGGTCGGGCAGACCTGCACGCAGAGGTCGCAGTCGATGCAGTCCCCCAGCCCCAGAGCCTTGGGATCGGCCTTGCGACCACGGGCGCCGCGGGTCTCGCCACGCTGGCTGTCATAGCCGACGATGTAGGTGTCCTTGTCGAACATGGCGGACTGGAAGCGGGCATAGGGGCACATGTGGATACACATGATGGCGCGCATCCAGCCGGCGTTGCCATAGGTGCAGGCGGCAAAGAACAGCACCCAGAAGATGACCCAGCCTCCCGCCTGCAGGGTGAAGAAATCGGGCACCAGCTGGAACACATCCTGGAAGTAGGCGACGAAGGTCAGCCCCGTGCCCAGCGACAGCAGGATCCAGGCCAGGTGCTTGGTGCCCTTCCGGGCCAGCTTCTCGCCGCTCCAGGGCGCCGCATCCAGCTTGCGACGCTTGTTGGCGGCCCCTTCCAGCTTCTCCTCGAACCAGATGAACAGGAAGGTCCACACCGTCTGGGGACAGAGGTAGCCGCACCAGACCCGGCCCAGGAAGGTGGTCACAAAGAAGAGGGCGAAGGCCGCGATCATGAAGACCCAGGCCAGCAGGGTGAGATCCTGCGGCCAGATGGTGGCACCGAAGATATGGAACTGCTGGTGCTCCAGATCGAACAGCACCGCCTGACGGCCGTCATAACGCAGCCAGGGCAGGAGGACAAAGAGCGCGACGAAGAACCAGCCCATGGCCTTGCGCACCCGCTGCCAGTAGCCGGTCTGGGAGCGGACATAGATGCGGTTGCCGGGGTTGAACCTGTCATCTCCCGCCTTGAAGGTGTTGGGATTGAAAGTCCCGGTGACGTCACCGGTCACATCCTTGATGTCGATCTTGTCCTTGTCGGCCATTGCAACACATCGCTCCACTCATATTGTTATGAAAGCGATTATATCTTAAACAACCTGCTAATTGTGTGGGTTAAATGTATCTATAGTTCGAGTCCCGTCGCAATTTCAGGCAACAAAAAAGGCCCATAGCCAGTTGACTATGCGCCTTTTCACAGATTCTCTTGAAACCTTTCTCTGATGGCGATGTGACGCCCGGATTACTTGATGCCGCGGGCCTTGAGCAGGGCTTCCTTGAAGTCGGGCACGTGATCCTTGGCCAGCCCCGGGATCATCGCCTGCTTGTCGGATTCCCGCATCTTGAGGTGGTAGATCAGCATGTCGTCGGTCAGTGCGGACAGCGGACCGTCAAATCCCGCCTCCTCGGCCAGTTTGGCAACAAACTGCACCAGGCTGAGATCCTGCTCCTTGATCCAGGCAGGCTGCAGCAGTTCCAGCAGCTCTTCGATACGATGACATTGCATAGACGACCTCTTTAATCTGTCTTGTGAAACTCAGGCAACCTTACCCATCAAGGCTACTTCGATACGATCCCGGCCATTATGCTTGGCCTGATAGAGCGCCGCATCCGCTTTCTGGATAAGCTCGGCAATGGAGTGATGCTGATCCGGCACCAGGGTCGCCACTCCGAAGCTGCAACTGACCCGCCCCGAGACCCGGGATTTGTGGTGGGGAATGCCGAGGGCTCGCAACGAGGTACGCACCTGCTCGGCGATCTGCATGGCCCCCTGCAAGGTGGTGCAAGGCAGCAGCAGGGCGAACTCCTCTCCGCCGTAACGGGCAGCGAGATCGTCTTCCCGCCGCAGCACTTCGGCCAGCAGGCTCGCCACCTGTTGCAGGCACTGGTCCCCCACCTGATGACCATAGTGATCATTGAACTGCTTGAAGTAGTCCACATCCACCAGCACCAGAGAGAGAGGCGCCCTGGCACGGTGGCAGCGACGCCAGGCGCGCGCCAGGGAGTCGTCGAGATGGGCCCGGTTGGCGATGCCGGTCAGACCGTCGAGGCGGGACGTGAGCTTGAGGTGCTCGGAGACCGCCTTCAGCTCGGCCACCAGGTCCGCATTGGAAAAACTGTGGTAGAGAGAGGCCACCTGATCCCGCCGCAGGCGCCGCAGCAGGGTCGGCAGAAAGACGAACAGATACCCCGCCAGCATGCAGGAGACGATACGCTCCTGGGTGTTGCCGCCACTGAGCTCGAACAACATGGCAAACCCGAGGGGCAGCACGGCCCCATAGAGGGTACGACGGCTGCCGAACAGCATGATGGCGCTGCCGGTCAGGATCAGGCTGGAGAGCATCATCATGGCGGCACGATAGGTGTCGGGCAGCTTGTCCATGTAGAGCAGCACGCCCAGTGCCCAGACGATGGAGGTGATGGTCACCCCGACAAAGAGCTCGCGCTCGAGCACCGGCAGCGGAAGCTCCGCCAGCCTAGGCTGGCGCCAGCGCAGATGCCACCAGCGCCCCAGCAACAGCAGCAGGACTAGACCGAGCCAGCCCAGCGACTCGCTGGCCGGCAGGTAATCGTGGAACAGCAGGCTCCAGCTGATCGCCAGCAGCCCCAGGCAAGGCAGGCTGAAGGAGGCATGGGTATAGAGCTGGACCATGATGGCCCGCCGCACCTGATATTTCACACTCTGTGTCAACTGGGTACTCCCTGTACAAGAGCCGCACAGTTTAACACTCCCCTTTCCTGCTCAACAATCAATCGACCGCTATTAAGCTGCCACTCAGCGCGTCCTCTCCCGCACAGGCCCCGACAGACCCTTTTCTACAGGGTCGAATGGCGCAACCCTCCCTCACCCTTTCTCCAGCTCGTCGAGGATGGGGCACTGGGGATTCGCATCTCCGTGACAGCAGCTCACCACCTCCTCGAGGGCGCTGAGCATGGCTTGCAAACCGGCGATGCGGGAGCGCAGATCGACGATTTTCTCCTGGGCCAGCTTCTTCACCTGGGCACTGGTTCTGTGCTCGTCCCGGTAGAGCGCCAGCAGCTCCTGACACTCCTCCAGGTTGAAGCCGGTCTCCCGCGCCCGCTTGACGAAGCGCAGTTCCCGCAGGGCACCGTCGCTGTAACTGCGGTAGCCGTTGTCACTGCGCACCGGCGCAGTGATGAGCCCGATGCTCTCGTAATAGCGGATGGTCTTGGCGGTCAGGCCGGTGGCCTTGGCAACCTTGCTGATGTTCATGGATGACTCCTCTTCGATTCGGATGGGCGCCGGCTGCCCGCTCCGGGTTGCCAGCGCTTCAGTAACAGGGAATTGCTCAGTACGGTGATGCTGCTCAGGGCCATGGCCGCCCCCGCCAGTTCTGGGCTGAGATAGCCCAGGGCCGCCAGCGGAATGCCGATCACATTGAACGCGAAGGCCCAGAACAGGTTCTGCTGTATGGTCCGCCAGGTCGCCGCCGAGATGTCGATGGCATCGGCCACCAGCCGCGGATCAGATCGCATCAGGGTGATGGCGGCGGTCTCCATCGCCACGTCGGACCCCGAGCCCATGGCGATCCCCACGTCCGCCGCGGCCAGCGCCGGGGCATCGTTCACACCGTCCCCCACCATGGCCACCAGCCCGGAGGTCTGCGCCCGCAGCGCCGCGACCTTGTCTACCTTGCCGGCTGGCAGCACGGAGTCAAAGGCCCCGTCCAGCCCCAGCTTGGCGGCGATATGGGCCACCGGCGCCGGCGCATCACCGCTCACCAGCCAGCTGGCGATGCCGCGCTGACGCAGGGTGGCGATGGCATCCGGACTCTCGGGGCGCAGGGTATCAGCCAGCGCCGCAATGCCCGCTACCAAGCCGTCAATGGCCACCCAGACCCGGGTCGCGCCGTCGGCAGGCTGCTTATCCTGCGCGGGCACCTCAATGCCGAGCTGGGCCAGCAAAGAGCCATTGCCGATGGCGACCGTATGACCGGCGACCTGACCGACAATACCGGCACCGACCCGCACCTCCACCGCCTCCGGCTGGGGTAGCAGCACCTCTTTGCCGACCGCCTCGCGCATGGCCAGCGCCAGCGGGTGTTCGCTCGCCTGCTGCAGGGCGGCGGCCAGACGCAGCTGCTCGGCTGTGCCGCTCCAGCTCGCCAGCACGGGCCTGCCCTGAGTGAGCGTACCTGTCTTGTCGAAGATAAGCGCCTTGATGGCGTGGGCCTTCTGCAGGGTATCCACGTCTTTTATCAGAATGCCGTGGCGCGCCGCCACCCCGGTACCGGTGACGATGGCCGCCGGCGTCGCCAGCCCCAGCGCACAGGGACAGGCGATCACCAGCACGGCCACCGCCGCCAGCAGCGCCTGACCGAAGTCGTTACTGATGGCGTACCACACCAGCAGGGTGAACAGGGCGATGGCCATCACCACCGGCACGAACACGGCAGAGACCTTGTCCACCAGCTGTTGCAGCGGCGCCTTGCCCATCTGGGCGTTCTCTACCAGCGCGATGATCTTGCTGAGGCTGGAGTCCTCCCCCACCGTAGTGGCTTCAATTTCCAGCACGCCGGAGCGGTTGATGGCACCGCCCAGCACCTTGTCGCCCGCACTGCGCAGCACCGGCAGGCTCTCACCGGTGAGGATCGACTCGTCCAGCTCGCTCTCGCCGCTCACGATTCTGCCGTCCACCGGCACCCGCTCACCCACCAGTACCCGCAGCCGATCGCCGCGCAGCACCTCGTCGATGGCGACGCTCTGCCAGCGCTCGCCGCGCCAGACGGTGGCGGTTTCCGGCCGCAGCGCCATCAGTTCGCGAATGGCGGACTGGGTACTGCGTCTGGCTCGCGCTTCCAGCATTTTTCCGAGGGAAATCAGGGTAATGATGATGGCACTCGCCTCGAAGTAGAGCTGGCCACTGGCGGCCATCCCCAGGTTGAGCAGCAGATAGAGGCTGTAGAAGTAGGCCGCGCTGGTACCGGTCGCCACCAGCACATCCATGTTGGCGGAGCGATTCTTGATGGCGAGCCAGGCACCGCGATAGAAGCGGGCCCCAATCCAGAACTGCACCGGGGTGGCGAGCACCAGCTCCAGCCAGGCGGGCAGATGCCAGGGCAGCAGACCGGCCATGGCCAGCATCCCCACCAGCAGCGGCAGGGTAAGCAAAGCCGAGACGATGACCCGGGTTTGCGCCTGACGGGCAGTGGCGGCCTCCTGCGCTTCCCGCTCCAGCAACTGCTGGCGGCGGCCGCTGGCCGAGCCTTGTGCCAGCTGGGCGCCGAAGCCGAGGGCCTCGATCTGCTCGCGCAGGCCAGCGGGCGTCTGCATCCCGGGAACCAGCACGATACGAGCCTGCTCGATGGAGAAGTTGACGTCGGCGGAGATGACGCCGGGCAGCGCCGCCAGCATCTTGTTCAGGCGGGCCGAGCAACCGGCACAGGTCATACCGGTGATTTGAAACAGGATGGTCTCACTGCCGTAGTCATAACCCTGCGCCTGGATGCTCTCCAGTACCGCCGGCAGACGGTCGGGGCTGGTCAGCTCGATGGCCGCCTGCTCCAGCGCGAAGTTGACGGTGGCCGATACCCCGTCGAGCTTGTTGAGGGCGGTCGTGATGCGGCCGGCGCAGTTGGCGCAGCTCATGCCGCTGAGCGGCAACTGCAGATGAATGGGTGATTGAAGATGAGTGGTCATGTTGTTCCTCCCAGGAACCCGTCGGCACCACAAAACGCCGACTGGCAAACCCTAACCTTTACTGTAAGGGTAAGCTCAAGCCACATGATCCACTTTTTGCAGATGAAAAAACGGCGCCCGTTTGCTGCCAGAGAACAAACGGGCGCCGCCTTCAACTATTGCGCGGTATGCGCGGCAACTCAGATACCGTACTGGGCGCGGTAAGCCTTCATGGCGGCCAGTTGCGCCGCCAGCTCCGGCTGTTCGGCCTGCTTCTCCTCCAGATACTCGATCAAGTCGCTCATCTGGATGATGGCGATGATGTGGGCACCGTAGTCACGCTCCACTTCCTGAATGGCGGAGAGCTCGCCCTTGCCCTTCTCCTGACGGTCCAGCGCGATCAGCACGCCAGCCAGGGAGGCGCCGTTGGCCTGGATCAGATCCATGGATTCGCGGATGGCGGTGCCGGCAGTGATGACATCGTCCACCAGCATGATGCGCCCCTTGAGCGGGCTGCCCACCAGATTGCCACCCTCGCCGTGATCCTTGGCCTCCTTGCGGTTGAAGCACCAGGGCACGTCCACGTCGTGCTGCTCCACCAGCTGCATCGCGGTGGCGGAGGCGATGGGGATCCCCTTGTAGGCCGGGCCAAACAGCACGTCGAATTCGATGCCGGCATCCATCAGGGCGGCGGCATAGAAGCGGCCGAGACGGGCCAGATCGCGGCCGCTGTTGAACAGACCGGCGTTGAAGAAGTAGGGGCTTTTACGACCGGATTTCAGGGTAAATTCACCGAATTTGAGGACCTGCTTCTCCAGGGCGAACTCGATAAATTGACGCTGGTAGGCTTTCATTCTGGCTCCTTGCTTGGCTTGTCGTTTACTGGTGTGGGGGTATAAAAAAACGCGGTCAATGCCGCGTTTGCAGGATCTGTTGACGCTTCGTCACAGCCGCGACGGAGTCGGTTTTTGCGCAGAACTAGGCATGAGATGCGAAGTTTGGTAATCCAAACGAGGCATCGAATAACGACGTTATGCACAAAAACAGACCCGTCCCTACGGGTTGCGTGGCAAAGGATGCCATGCGTTGTTGCAGGACTTGCCAAGGGAATAACCATTGGCGGCATCCTGCGCCTAGCCTGGCATCCTTTGACACTGCAACGCGACTTGTGCCGAAGCATCAACAGGTCCTGGTATCAGGAAAGTGACTGCTTCTGCAGCGCAATAATGTCGGCAATACCGCCCTTGGCGAGGGCCAGCATCTCCAGCAGCTCCTCGTGGGTGAAGGGTTCGGCCTCCGCGGTGCCCTGCACCTCGATGATGCGACCATCTTCGGTCATCACCACGTTCATGTCAGTCTCGGCGGCGGAGTCTTCGATGTACTCCAGATCGCAGATGGCCTCCCCTTCGAACATACCGACGGAGACGGCGGCGATCATCTGTTTGAGCGGGCTCTGCTTGAGCATGCCCTTCTCGACCATCCAGTTCAGCGCATCCACCAGCGCCACGCAGGCACCTGTGATGGCGGCGGTGCGGGTGCCGCCGTCGGCCTGCAGCACGTCGCAGTCAACGGTAATGGAGTGCTCGCCCAGCGCGGTCAGGTCTACCGCAGCGCGCAGGGAGCGGGCGATCAGGCGGGAGATCTCCAGGGTGCGGCCACTCTGCTTGCCGGAGGCGGCTTCACGGTTCATCCGGGAATGGGTGGAGCGCGGCAGCATGCCGTATTCGGCGGTGACCCAGCCCTGCCCCTTGCCTTTCAGGAAGCGCGGCACGCTGGTGTCGACGCTGGCGGTGCACAGCACACGGGTGTGGCCGAATTCCACCAGCACGGACCCTTCAGCATGCTTGGTGAAGTGGCGGGTGATGGTTACCGGACGCACCTGGGCGGCGCTGCGATCGCTGGGACGGGACATGGGACTGACCTCTGGGCTGGCTGAATTGGCGCAGGAGTATAAGCGATTGCTACTCAAATATCAGCCGCTAAAACCACCTCGTCGGCTGACGGGGCAGGCCTGGCTGAGTATACTGGCCGCACACTTCATCAAGCCCGGAATAATCAATGATTCACAGCATGACCGCCTACGCCCGCAAGGAACTCAAGGGCGACTGGGGCACAGCCGTTTGGGAAATTCGTTCGGTCAACCAGCGCTATCTGGAGACCTACATTCGCCTGCCGGAGCAGCTGCGCAGCCTGGAGCCGGTGCTGCGTGAGCGTTTCCGGGCCAAGCTGCAGCGGGGCAAGGTGGAGTGCAACCTGCGCTTCGAGGCCGCCCAGGCCGCCGCCAGCCAGCTCCACATCAATGAAGAGCTGGCCAGGCTCATCATCGACAGCGCCAACTGGGTGATGAAGGAAGCGGGTCAGGGCCAGCTCAACCCGGTGGACGTGCTGCGCTGGCCGGGTGTCATGGCCGCCGCCGAGCAGGACATGGACGTGGTCGCCACCGAGCTGATGGCCGGCTTCGACCTGACCATGGATGACTTCCTCGCCTCCCGCGCCAGCGAAGGGGCCAACCTCAAGGCACTGATCGAGCAGCGTCTGGCCGGTATCCAGGTGGAAGTGAAGAAGGTGCGCGAGCACCTGCCGCAGATCATCGAGTGGCAGCGCCAGAAGCTCACCGACCGGCTGGCCGAAGCCAAGGTGGAGCTGGATCCGGCCCGCATCGAGCAGGAGATCGTGCTGCTGGCCCAGAAGATCGACGTGGCCGAGGAGCTGGATCGCCTGGAGATGCACATCGGCGAAACCACCAAGATCATGAAGAAGGGGGGCGCCTGCGGCCGCCGTCTGGACTTCATGATGCAGGAGTTCAACCGCGAGTCGAACACTCTGGGTTCCAAGTCCATCAACGCCGAGGTGACCCAGTCCGCCGTCGAGTTGAAGGTGCTCATCGAGCAGATGCGCGAACAGATCCAGAACATCGAGTGATCCCTCTCCTCGATGCACAGCCCCCGCCATGCGGGCAATGCTGTTCACTTAAGAGAATTTGAGTTCCAGTCCACGTAGTATCAGGGCTAAAAAATGAGGGAGGCATGATGCCTCCCTCTTTCTATTGCAAGCCACGCTGGATAAAGGCTGAAGGAACATCGACTGGAAACAGCCTTGCTCCCCCAACTCAAGTCGCATTTATGAATAATTAGTCAAAAATGTGCTTATCTGAACAGCATTGCCGCCATGCGGGGGCTTTTTTATGTCCGCTTCACACTGAGAACAGCGCCCTGGCTGATGGCAACCCTAGGCGAAGACAGCCTGGCCTTCGCAGCAGAGAGGGCCTGCCATGCAGACCATCTCGTTTTTCCGAACCACTTAGGTTTGTCGCCCGTTCAGGCTAGACCGGTGACTTCAACTTGCGGCTGCGCAGCAGCAGGGGAAGCTGGTAGAGCACCAGGGCGCCGAGCACCAGGCCCACGCCGGCCAGCTTGGCGCCGCCCAGCGGCTCGTCATAGAAGAGGGTGCTCAGGATCAGGGTCCAGACCGGTTCGAGCAGCATCAGCAGGGCGGCGTGGGCCGTAGTCATCCCACTCAGGGCATGGGTCAGCAGCCAGTAGCGCAAGGTGGTGGCGATCAGGACGCTGGCGGCAAACCAGCCCCAGATGCCGTGGCTGATGTCGACGGGCCACTGCTCGGTCAGCAGGGAGAGCAGGGTGCCAAGCAGCCCGGTCACCGCCAGCTGGATGCAGGTGAGCCAGGTGGGGGGAATGGACTGGGCGAAGTGGCGGTGCACCGCGAGCTGGACCCCCAGTGTGGCGGCTGCCGCCAGAAACCAGAACAGGGAGAGCGACACGCCCCAGTGGGTGCTGCTGGAGAGCAGCAGCAGGCCGGCGACGGCGAGCGGCAGGGTGAGCCAGTAGTGGCGGCCGGGTCTGGCCTTGAAGGCGGCCCAGGCGGCGAGCGGCGCCATCAGGGTGGCCACGCTCATGATGAAGGCGCCGCTGCCGAGCGCATCACTCTGGCTGATGGCGGTGACCCAGAACAGCAGGCTGGCCCCGAGCAGGGTGCCGCACCCGGCGGCCCGCAGCAGCTGCGAGCGGCTGGGCGGCGGCTCCCGCAACCAGGCGAGCGGCAAGAGCAGCAGGGCGGCCAGCAGGAAGCGGCTGCCGATAAAGGCGGCGGTGGGCAATTCGCGGATAGCCTCTTTCGAGAAGAGCCAGCCGGCGGCGGCCAGCAGGGTGACCAGTATCATCAGCAGCAGGGGAGCGCGGTTCATCGGAGCATCACAGGGTCAGGGGCAAAGGGAAGAGCATAAAGAAAAGGGACGCGGATTGTCTCCCGGGGTTTGGCAGACATGCTGGCGGGCGGCCACCACGCCGCCCCGCCTCAGTCGTCACTTTCCAGGCTGGCAAGGCAATGGGAGAGGGTGCGCGCCAGCGCCCCCTGATTGCGCAGCACCACGGCGCGGGCCTGCTCCCCCATCTCGCGGCGGGCAGGGGCATCGCCGAGCAGGGTGCTCACCCGGTGGCCGAGCGCCTCGGCGTCCGCCACCACGGCCGCGCCACCCTGGGCCACCAGCTGGCGGGTGATGTCGCTGAAGTTGAAATAGACGGGGCCGGTCAGGCAGGGTTTGCCCAGCGCCGCCGGTTCCAGCAGGTTGTGACCGCCCACGGGCACCAGGCTGCCACCGACAAAGGCGAGATCCGCCGCCGCCAGCATCAGCGGCAGCTCGCCCATGGTGTCACCCAGGTAGATCTTGTCGCTCTCGCCGACCGCACTGCCCGCCGTGCGCCGCACGCAACCGTAGGGGGCACACAGTTCGGCCACCCGATCGAAACGCTCGGGATGGCGCGGCACCAGGATCAGCAGGGCGGAGGGATGGGCCTTGAGCACCCGATCAAAGGCAGCCAGCACCTGCTCGTCTTCCCCCTGGTGGGTACTGGCGGCGATCCAGACAGGTCGTGCCTCCCCCAGTTGCTGGCGCAGGGCACGGCCCCTGGCCTGCACCTCGTCGCCAAACTGGATGTCGAACTTGATGGATCCGGTCACCGCCAGCCGGTTGCGCGCTATGCCCAGCCGATGGAAGCGATCCGCATCGTCCTGATGCTGGCAGAGCAGGTGGGTCAATGGGCGGCTCAAGGCATCGAAGGCACCCTGGAAGCGACCATAGCGCTGACAGGATCGCTCCGAGAGGCGGGCATTGAGGATGGTCACCGGCAGGTGGCGTGCCTCGCAGGCCGCCAGCCAGTTCGGCCACAGCTCTGTCTCCATCACCCAGAGGGCGCGGGGCTTGACGGTGCTCAGAAACGCCGAGACGGCCCAGGGATAGTCGAGAGGCGCATAGCGGTGCACCACCAGATCCCCGAGCTTGGCCGCCTGTTCAGCGCCGGTGCGGGTGGTGGTGGTGAGCAGGATGGGCAGCTCGGGGCGCTCGGCCTTGAGGGCGCGGATGAAGGGGGTGATGGCCAGGGTCTCTCCCACGCTCACCGCATGGATCCAGAGGGGAGACTCCTGTCCGGTCGGCGGCAATCGTCCCAGATGCTCGGCCCAGCGCGCCCCGAAGCCGGGCTTGCCTTTTTTGGGCTTGTAGAGCGCCAGCAACGCCAGGGGCAACCCCAGGTGAATCAGCAGGTTGTAGAGCAACCGGTAGATCATGCTAGCTATTACCTGGTTCAGCAGCGGAGGATTCCACCGGCTGCAGCACTATGGTCAGATCTGCCGTTTCCCCACGCTCCAGCCGATTTCCCGCCTCGATGACCTGTTCCGGCATCAGCTCGATCAGGCACTTGAGGTGGCCGAACTTGCAGGTGCGCTTGAAGCAGGGGCGGCACTCGATGTCGGTGTGGACGATCTCGACCCTGTCCGCCAGCGGTGGGGTATAGAGGGGCGAGGTGGAGCCGTAGACGCCGATCAGCGGCCGGTTGAGGGCGGCCGCCACGTGCATCAGGCCCGAGTCGTTGGCGATGACCCGACCGGCCAGCGCCATCAGGTCGATCGCCTCGTGCAGGCTGGTCTTGCCCGCCAGCACGTGGCAGTTGGGGCGCGACAGGGGGTTGATCCGATCGCGGATGGTGTTGGCCACGTCCACGTCCTTGCCCGAACCGAAGATCCACACCTGCCATCCCTCGTCGAGGTGCTTTTGCGCCACCACGGCGTAGTGCCCTTCCGGCCAACGTTTGGCCGGGCCGAACTCGGCCCCCGGACAGAGTACCAGCACGGGGCGGGCACGATTCAGGCCGAGCCGCTCCAGCGCCTTGCCCTGGTTGATGAGATCCACGTGCAGGGAGGGATGGGGAATAGCGGGAATGTCGTCCCGACTCTTCATCTGCCCCTTGGGGTAGGCCAGAGCCACATAGCCTTCCACCATCAGCGGGAAGGCCTGCTTGTTGCTGCGCATGTCGTTGAGCAGACCGAAGCGGTGCTCCCCCTTCCAGCCGGTGCGCACCGGGATCCTGGCAAACCAGGGGATGAGGGCCGACTTCATGGAGTTGGGCTGGATGATGGCCTGATCGTACTGCTCCGTGGCCAACTGCTTGCCAAGGCGGCGGCGTGCCCCCAGCTTGAAGTCACCGTGGCCAAGCGGCATGGGGATGGTCTTGTCCACCTCGGGCATGCGCTCCAGCAGCGCAACGCACCAGGCCGGCGCCATCACATGGAGCTCGCTGCCCGGGTGGTTGCTCTTGAGCGCCTTGTAGAGGCTCTGGGACATCACCATGTCGCCGACCCAGGAGGGGCCGATCACCAATATCTTCATCGCGCGTCTTCTCTCGGGACTGGCCCGGCTGTTGATCGTTACTGGGCGAGATTATGCCCCAAGAAAGGCCGAAGAAATAACAGAAGATACCCGTCTGCTCCCGCAAACCGCCTCCCTGGCAGGATCTGCTCCCCCGCGCATCCCTCCTGAGGCCCTCTTCGACCCGGACACGGCGTGCCCTGGGCCACCGACTGCCGGGTAGCAGAGATCCCCCTTCCCCCGCATTCAAAAGCGGGCCCACCGGGCCCTCGGGTCATGCCCCGCGCGGGGTTTTAGGCTAGAATGGGCGCCAATCCGAGCATGACCCGCCCGCCGGGCACCAACAAGAGTCCCTTGCCTGTGAAAAAACCGACCCTGGCGGCCGTCCTGATCGTCAAGAACGAAGCCGACAACCTCCGTGCCTGCCTCGCCTCCCTCGAAGGCCTGGCGGATGAAATCGTCATTCTCGACTCCGGCAGTCAGGATGACACCCCGGCCATCGCCGCCGAATTTGGCGCCCGCTTCTTCGTCAACACCACCTGGCCCGGTTTCGGCCGTCAGCGCCGCCTCGCCCAGTCCCATGTCCAGTCGGAGTGGGTGCTGTGGCTGGACGCGGACGAGCGGCTCACCCCCGAACTCAGGGAAGCCATCCAGGGGGTCATGGCCAACCCGGCCAGCGACACTATCTACTCCATCCCGCGCCTCTCCTGGGTGTTCGGTCGCTTCATCCGCCACAGCGGCTGGTACCCGGATCGGGTGCTGCGCCTCTACCCCAAGGCGCTGACCGGCTACAACGAGGCGCTGGTACACGAGAAGGTGGAGGTGCGCGCCAACATGAAGATCGTCAACCTGCAGGGCGACCTCCTCCACTACACCTACCGGGATCTGGAACACTACCTGGTCAAATCCGCCGGCTACGCCCGCGCCTGGGCCGATCAGCGTACCGCCCGCGGCAAGAAGGGATCCCTCGGCCAGGGGCTGGTCCACGCCGTCGGCTGCTTCCTCAAGATGTACCTGCTCAAGGCCGGTTTCCTCGACGGCAAGCAGGGCCTGCTGCTGGCCATCCTCTCCGCCCACTCCACCTTCGTCAAATACGCCGATCTCTGGGTTCGACAGCAGCCCCAGCAGCCGAAATAGGGCATCGCGCCTCAAACATCCCATTAATCACTCACCCCTTGTTCCAGCGGAACAAGGGGCAAACCCCATTGCCATGGAGCGGGCGCAGCCCTCGCGGGGCCGCTCACGGCGCAAACCCGGGCGCCACGGACGAAAACTGGCCGCTATAAGCCGAATGCATGAATATTGGCAACATGACCCGACTCCGGCTTATACCGACAGGTTTCCCCTGCCCGGAGCCCGGGCAGGCCCGTAAAGGGGCTGTCGGGAGCCACGCCCGGTCGGCCGGTCTGCCAGCAGGGCGCAACCCCATACAAGACAGGGCCCCGCGGGGCCCTGTCTGTATGTTCTGTGTGCGCTCTCAGCGCTCGGCGCGCCAGAAGGGCGGCGCCCAGCGGGCGATCTCTGCCGCCATGGCCTTGGGATCGAGCTGGCTCATGTCCTCCGGGTGGTCGCTGTCTTCCGGCGGGCTGAAGGGCAGATGGCGCCCCTCGCCGTTGAGCGGCCGCCAGCGCAGCGGCGTCGCCGAACGGTGTGCCGGGAAGAAGCCGACGGTCGGCACGTCCATGGCCGCGGCGATGTGCAGGGGCCCCGTGCTGCCCGCAACGAACAGGGCGGCGTTGGCCATCACCTGGCAGAACTTCGGCAGCCCCTCGTCGGAGCGATAGATCCAGCCGTTGCCCCCATGGGCCAGCAGTTCCGCCGCCAACTGCTCCGCCTTCCCCTCCTCCCCCGGGCCTGCCGTCAGCACGCACTGCAACTCGGGACAGGCCTGGTTGAGCTTGATGATGAGGCGCGAGTACTGCTCGATGGAGAGGTTGTTGGCCGAGCCACCGCTGCCCGCATGCACCATCAGCCAGGGGCGGCTGGCGTCGAGCCTGAGACGGGCGGCGACCTGCTCGCGCACCTGCAGCAGGCTCTCTGGGTCGAAGTCGAGGTAGGGGCCCTGTGGCTCCACCACGGTCTGATGCTGATCGGCGAGGAAGCGGCGCACCAGATCCAGGTTGTATTCGTACTCCGGCTTCTGGGAGCGGGAGCGGCGCTGCACCAGGCGCTGGTTGTAGAGCACCTGGGCCAGCTTGGTGGCGGGGGCCAGCCGGTAGGGAATGTGCGCCTTCCACACCAGCTTGGCATTGCGGGTGTTGGAGAAGAGGCAGATGGAGGCATCGAAGGCGGCCGCCTTGATGCGCGCCAGCAGGGCGCGTTGCTGCTCCTTGTCGGCCCGGGCACCCGGATCCAGGATGATCTCGTCGATCCATGGGCAGAGGCGGGCCAAGGGCGCCGTGTAGGCGGGAACCAGGGCAGTCACATGACACTCCATGGAGCGCTTGAGCATGGCAAAGCTCGGCCACGCCAGCATGAAGTCACCAATCTTGTCATTGCGGACTACCAGAATACGTTTCATAAAAAATCCCTATGCTCCCTGTCACCAGCGAAGGAGGCTTGATGCGCGATGCGGGTATTCTTGCCTGATGCAGGGCGATTCTCAAGCGAAGACGCCACGGGGCTCCGATTTGTGCGACCCCAGCCGCCGATCAGCGCCAGAAATCCGCGCCATCCCGGTCGCGACAAACCGGCAACAGCCCCTATAATGCGACCAGTTTTCCGGTTTCAGGAATCAGCAGCATGACCAACAAGGTAATCTATCCCGGCACCTTCGACCCCATCACCAACGGCCATACCGATCTCATTGGCCGCGCCGCCAGACTGTTCGACGAAGTGGTGGTCGGGGTGGCCAACAGCCCGAGCAAACGGCCGCTGTTCGATCTCGAGGAGCGCGTTCAGCTGGCCCGGCAGGTGACGGCTCACCTGCCCAACGTCAAGGTGGTGGGCTTCTCCGGCCTGCTGGTGGATTTTGCCAGGGAGCAGCAGGCCAACGTGCTGATCCGCGGCCTGCGCGCCGTCTCCGACTTCGAATACGAGTTCCAGCTCGCCAACATGAACCGCCGCCTGATGCCGGAGCTGGAGAGCGTCTTCCTCACCCCGGCCGAGGAGAACTCCTTCATTTCCTCCACCCTGGTGAAGGAGGTGGCGCTGCACGGTGGCGACATCCACCAGTTCGTCGACCCCCTGGTGGCTCAGGCCATTGCCGCCAAGCAGCAGCGCTAATCCCCTCCCCTGATGGGCCGAAACGAACAAGGGCTACCCGCGGGTAGCCCTTGTTGCATCAACGCACTGCACGCCTAGCCGTGGGCAAACTGCTGGCGGATCGCCCGCTCCAGCCCGTCCAGCCACTCGTAGCGACGCCGGTACATGGCCCGCTTCTTGGCGGCCACCTCCTCCAGCGGCTTGCGCACCACGGGTTGCAGCCGCACGAAGTTGGCGTCCTGATCGAGGGCGCCAAACTCCTGCCACAGCTCGTCGTAGTCCGCCTGCAGGCAGGCTTTCTTCTTCTTGCTGTACCGTCTTGCCTGGAAGATGTGGGCCTTCATGCGCACCGCACAGACCCGGTGGGCCCCCATGGCCCCGGCCAGCGCCATCACCAGCATCACCACCAGCGACTTGGGTCTCAGACCCTGACCCGCCCGGGTCAATGCCCGCACCTGCTCCTGGGGCTGCTCGACACAGGGCTCCGGCCCCTGCACCGACCCGATCACCAGGGCCAGCTCCTGTTCGCTGCCCGCCAGGGAGAAGGCACAGCTGTAGAGTCGCTCCCCCCGCGCGTTGACGATGGAGAGCGCCAGCTCCGCCTCCCGGCGGAAGGTGCCGTCGTGACGCAGCACGATGCGCCAGCCGCCATCGGGATAATGGCCCAGCACTATCCCCTCCCCCAGATAGAGCGGGTCGATGAGCTCGGGGTACAGGCCCAGCAGCAGGCGGTAGTGATCCTCCACCATCTTGACCCGCTGGTTCACCGTCGAGCAGGCGAAGCGATAGGGGCGCATCGGCTTGTCGAGCAGCTCGGGGTGGCGGGCGGGAAGCGCCCGCAGGGGGGCGCTCTGGAACAGCTCGAATACCCGGTTCAACTGCGCACGGTAGAGCAGACTGCGCAGCAAAAACTTGCCGCGATTGAAGGTCTTGCGGGCGCTGTCTTCGGGATAGAGGAAGCGGGCCATATCGTGGGCACAATAGTGTCCCTGCCGGGATAACTGTTCCCAGTCTATTGATTTAGCTGTCATTTTATTACCTCGCAGCCTGAACTGGCGAGATAGTAGTCATGGGCTGACGCCGCATCAACAGACCGGAAATACTCTCTTACAACTTGGCTGATCCCGGCTCAAAAATCCCTCTTTCAGCGTTGGCAGTGGGAGCAGAACACCGTGGTTCGCTGGCCCATCTTCACCTCGGTGAGCAGGGTATGGCAGTGGAAACAGGGCTGCCCCCCGCGGCCATAGACCTGCAACTGCTGGACGAAATAGCCCGGCTTGCCGTCGGCGCTGGTGAAATCCTTGAGGGTGGTGCCCCCCTGGCGAATGGCTTCGGCCAGCACCCGTTTGATCTCGCTCACCAGGGTGCCCAGCCGCTCGGCGCTGATGTTGCCCGCCGCCCGCCTGGGATGAATGCCGGCGGCATAGAGCGCCTCGTTGGCGTAGATGTTGCCCACCCCGACCACCACGTGGTTGTCCATCAGGAACTGCTTGATGGCGGTGCTGCGCCCCTTCGCCCTCTCCCGCAGGTAATCGGCATGGAAGGCATCGGTGAGGGGTTCCGGCCCCAGCTTGACGAGCAGGGCATGGGCCTCGGCCGGTTCGCGGGTCCACAGCAGGGCGCCAAAACGGCGCGGATCGTTGAGCCGCAGCAGCTTGCCGTTGGCCAGCTCGATATCCACGTGATCGTGCTTCTCGGCCGGGGTGCCGATGTCCAGCACCCGCAGGCTGCCGGACATCCCGAGATGCAGGATGGCGGTGCCGAAGTCGGTCTCCAGCAACAGGTATTTGGCGCGGCGGCTGACCCGGTGTATGACGAGATCCACCAGCTCCTGGATCTCGCCGGGCACGGGCCAGCGCAAGCGGCCGTCCCGCACCACCACGCGGGTCACCTTGATGCCGGTAAGCCAGGGGGAGATGCCCTGGCGGCTGACTTCGACTTCCGGTAATTCAGGCATGGGCGATCTCTCGTTCAGGGAATGGGACGCATCAGGTCACGGTATTGCGCCTGACTCAGGCTGAGCCAGGTCGAGGAGGGCAGCAGAGCGGCAAACTTGCCGTCGTCCTGATAGAGCCCGACTTCCACCGGATCGCTCTGTCCGGCGATCCAGATCTTGAGGGTCACCGGGGTGCCGCGCACGGGCTCGCCGGGGGGCAGCAGCCAGCCTTGCCACGCCTCGATGCGGGCCGCCAGCTGGGCGCTGCCAAACCCCAGATCCGGCGCGCTGCGCCAGCCCTGGCCGATACGCTCTATCTGCCAGCTCGGCCCCTGCCAGGTCAGTACCACGGCACTCTCCGGCAACAGCGGACGCGCGCGTTTGGCACTGTTCTCCTGCTGGGCCTGCTCCAGCCGGTGCAACAGAGTAATGACGATCAACACGACCACGATGATCACGTTGTTCCAGCCTTTGCGGCTCAGTTTGAACATGGCTAGCCTCCCTTCGAATCGGCAGTGTACTGAATTCCAGCCATAAAAAAACCCGGCACGAGGCCGGGTTTTTGCAGCGAAACCAAGTAATTACTTGATTTTGCCTTCTTTGTAGATCACATGCTGACGAATCACGGGATCAAATTTCTTGATCTCCATTTTTTCGGGCATGGTGCGCTTGTTCTTGGTAGTGGTATAGAAGTGACCAGTACCGGCGCTGGAGTTCAGGCGAATCTTATCGCGAATACCTTTAGCCATGATCTAATTCCTTATACCTTAACGCCGCTGGCACGCAGTTCAGCCAGAACCACTTCAACGCCGCGCTTGTCGATGATACGCATGCCTTTTGCGGATACGCGCAGGCTCACGAAGCGTTTTTCACTCTCAACCCAGAAACGGTGAGTGTGCAGGTTCGGCAGGAAACGACGCTTGGTAGCGTTGTTAGCGTGCGAACGGTTGTTACCAACTGCCGGGCGCTTGCCGGTTACTTGGCATACTCTAGACATGTCAGTCTCTCCAAATCTTACTTCATTGCTCGAGCAAATATCTGCCCCGCTGGCCTTCGATTGCGGGGCAAACAGAAGGCGGCATTTTATACAGCATCCGTGATCAAAGATCAACTAATACAGTGCCAGAGCCCAGTCACAACCAACCACGCTCTGCGAAAGAAACCGTGATGCCATCACCGATCACCAGGTGATCAAGCACTCTGATATCGACCAGGGCCAGGGCGGCCAGGATCCGATCCGTGATCTGGCGGTCCGCCCGACTGGGCTCGGCCACGCCGGACGGGTGATTATGCGCCAGAATCACGGCGGCTGCATTATGTTTGAGCGCGATCTGCACGATTTCTCTGGGCCAGACGCTCGCCGAGTCGAGGGTGCCGTAAAAAAGTTCGACAAACCGGATGACCCTGTGCTGGTTGTCGAGCAGCAGCAGGGCGAACACCTCCCTCCCTCGATCCCGCAACTGGGCTTGCAGAAAGTCCCGGGTAAGCCCGGGCGAGGTGAGCGCCTCTCCCCGTTGCAACTGTTCGGCCAGATGGCGCCTCCCCATCTCCAGCACCGCCTGCAACTGGGCATACTTGGCAGGTCCCAGCCCGTGAGCGCCACAAAAATCCTGCTGATCGGACCCCAGCAGTGCCCGCAGGGAACCAAACTGCTGCAACAACTGGCGGGAGAGATCCACCGCACTCAACCCGCTGACCCCGGTGCGCAGGAAGATGGCCAGCAGTTCGGCATCGGAGAGCGTCGCCGCCCCTCGGCGCAGCAGCTTTTCCCTCGGGCGCTCCTCTTCCGGCCACTCCTTGATGCTCATTTGTCTCTCCCTCATGGCTATTGAGAGAAAACATAGCAAAGAATCCCGCGAGCCCGACCACAACTCCCCATGTCAGCCTCTGTCGCCACCCATTGCCTGTGCTATCTTAGCCGACCAGTCAGAGTGAGCCGGAAGAGAAGCAGCAGATGAGATTGGCCGATAAACGCATCCTGTTGGGTGTCAGTGGCGGGATCGCCGCCTACAAGAGTGCCGAACTGGTACGTCGCCTGAAAGATCAGGGGGCCGAGGTGCGAGTGGTGATGACCCGCTCCGCCAAGGAGTTCATCACCCCGCTGACCCTGCAAGCCGTCTCAGGCCACCCGGTGGCCGACAGTCTGCTGGACCCAGCTGCCGAGGCGGGCATGGGCCACATCGAGCTGGCCAAATGGGCCGATCTGGTGCTGATCGCCCCCGCCAGCGCCAATCTGATGGCCCGCATGGCCGCCGGCATGGCGGACGAGCTGCTCACCACCCTCTGCCTGGCCACCCCGGCGACTGTCGCCCTGGCGCCAGCCATGAACCAGCAGATGTATCGCAACGCCGCTACCCAGGCCAACCTTCAGACCCTAGCCGAGCGCGGTATTCAGCTGTGGGGGCCGGATTCCGGCAGCCAGGCCTGCGGCGACGTGGGCCCGGGCCGGATGCTGGATCCCCTGGAACTGGTGGAACGCTGCTGCCAGCAGCTCGCAGCCGAACCGCTCCTGGCAGGCGTCAGGCTGCTGCTCACCGCCGGGCCGACCCGCGAGGCGCTCGATCCGGTGCGCTATATCAGCAACCACAGCTCCGGCAAGATGGGCTACGCCATCGCCCGCGCCGCGCGCGAAGCGGGCGCGGAGGTGACCCTGGTGAGCGGCCCGGTGGCACTGACCACCCCGGCCGGCGTTACCCGCATCGATGTGGAGAGTGCCCTGCAGATGCACGAAGCGGTGATGAGCCGGGTCGGTGAGTGCGACCTCTTTATCGGCTGCGCTGCCGTCGCCGACTACCGTCCCGCCCAGGTGGCCGAGCAAAAGATCAAGAAGACCGGCGACAACGACCAGATGCAGCTGACCCTGGTCAAAAACCCCGACATCATCGCCGATGTGGGGGCGTTGTCAGACAAACCCTTCACCGTCGGATTTGCCGCCGAAACCGTGGATGTGGAACAATACGCCCTCGACAAACTTCGACGTAAGCGGCTGGACATGATCGCAGCCAACGATGTGTCCCGTGCAGGCCAGGGTTTCAATGCCGATGACAACGCCCTGACCGTCTTCTGGCAAGGGGGTCAAGCCGCCCTGCCCCTGGCCGATAAGCTGACGCTCGCCCGTCATCTTGTCGCCCTGATTGCACGCCATTATCGACCCTGAGCCCATTGAACATGCCGGGAGCCCCAGGCTCCTGCAGTACCACCCGATCGCCAGGCGATCCAATTGAAAAAGATTCATGACGACACAAATTGAACTGAAAATCCTGGATGCCCGCATCGGCACCGACTTCCCGCTGCCCGCTTACGCCACACCGGGCTCCGCTGGCATGGACTTGCGCGCCCTGCTGGATGCCCCACTGACCCTGGCCCCAGGCGACACCACGCTGGTGCCGACCGGGCTGGCCATTCACATCCAGGATCCGGGTCTGTGCGCCACCATCCTGCCCCGCTCCGGCCTCGGCCATAAGCACGGCATCGTGCTGGGCAACCTGGTCGGCCTCATCGACTCCGACTACCAGGGTCAGTTGATGGTCTCGGTCTGGAACCGTGGCAACGACAGCTTCACCATGCAGCCCGGCGAGCGCATCGCCCAGCTGGTGATCCTGCCGGTGGTACAGGCCAGCTTCCAGCTGGTCGACGAATTCAATCAGAGTGAACGGGGTGAAGGCGGGTTTGGTTCTTCTGGTCGCCAATAACAAGACCACACGTCCCCCTGGGGCACGTGCCAAATAATAGAATCAAGCCATTGTTTTTTTAGGGGAATCCATGGCAAGCAGTAACCAGAAACAGAGTCGGCGCGATCAGATCCTGCAGGCACTCGCCCACATGCTGGAAACCAGCCCGGGCCAGCGCATCACCACGGCACGCCTCGCGGCCGAGGTGGGCGTGTCCGAGGCGGCCCTCTACCGGCATTTTCCCAGCAAGGCGAGGATGTTCGAGGGGCTGATCGACTTTATCGAGGATTCCCTGCTGTCACGGGTCAACCTGATCATGGCCGAAGAGAAGGACACCATGTCCCGCTGCCATCACATACTGCAGCTGCTGCTGGTATTCGCCGAGCGCAACCCCGGCATCACTCGCATTCTCAATGGCGATGCCCTGCTGGGCGAACACGATCGGCTGCGGGATCGCATCAGCATCCTGTTCGACAAGCTGGAGACCCAGATCAAGCAGGTACTGCGCGAGAAACGGCTGCGGGAAGGCCAGGGCTTCCAGCTCGATGAGACCATGCTGGCCAACCTGCTGCTGGCCTATACCGAGGGCCGCATCAGCCAGTTCGTCCGCTCGGAGTTCAAAATCAAGCCCACTGCAGGCTTTGAAGATCAGTGGCAGTTTATCCGCAGCCAGCTGCTGCAAAGCTGAGCCAGCAGACCGCATCAACCAATGCATTGTCCGCTCGGAGTTCAAAATCAAGCCCACTGCCGGCTTTGAAGATCAGTGGCAGTTTATCCGCAGCCAGCTGCTGCAAAGCTGAGCCAGCAGACCGCATCAACCAATGCACGTCCGCTCGGAGTTCACAATCAAGCCCACTGCCGGCTTTGAAGATCAGTGGCAGATTATCCGCAGCCAGCTGCTGCAAAGCTGAGCCAGCAGACCGCATCAACCAATGCACGTCCGCTCCGAGTTCAAAATCAAGCCCACTGAAGATCAGTGGCAGTTTATCCGCAGCCAGCTGCTGCAAAGCTGAGTGCGCACATGCCCAGCGTCCCTGCGCCAGCAGGGTTGTGACAAAGCGGGAGGCCTTGGCCTCCCTTGCTTTTTGTGGCACAAAAGAAGAGACAAGCACCAGATGCGACCCAGCTTGTCGCGCTCAAGTGTTAGATTCATCTGCCATAAATCTTCACACCAACAGGACATCCTATGGAACCCGAGATCATTACCGAAGCACAGACCTGGCTGACCAACAACCAGGGACTGATCATCGAGTATGCGGTCAACATCGCCGCCGCCCTGATCACCCTGCTGGTCGGTTACATTGCCGCCAACCTTCTCAGCGGTGGCGTGGTCAAGGTGATGCAGACCCGCAAGCTGGACACCACCGTCACCCACTTCGTCGGCAGCATCCTCAAATACACCATTCTGGTGTTCGTGGTGATCGCCGCTCTGGGCCGGGTCGGGGTGCAGACCGCCTCCTTCGTAGCCATCATCGGTGCCGCCGGTCTGGCCATCGGTCTGGCGCTGCAGGGCTCTCTCTCCAACTTTGCCGCCGGTTTCCTGCTCATCATCTTCCGCCCCATCAAGGCAGGGGAATTCATCGAGGTGGCAGGCACCAATGGCGTTGTGCAATCGGTGCAGCTCTTCACCACCACCCTCACCTCGGGTGACAACAAGATGGTGGTAGTGCCGAACTCCGCCATCCTCAACGGCACCATCGTCAACTACTCGCGCATGGATACCCGCCGCGTCGACATGACCTTCGGCATCGGCTACGGCTCCGACCTGCGCAAGGCCAAACAGATCCTGGAGCGGCTGGTGAGCGAAGAGCCCCGCATCCTGAAGGAGCAGGCCGCCACCATTGCCGTTGCCGCGCTGGCCGACTCCTCAGTCAACATAGTGGTGCGTCCCTGGGTCAAGACCGGCGATTACTGGGGTGTCTGGTTCGACTTCCACGAGAAGGTGAAGCTCACCTTCGACGCCGAGGGCATCGAGATTCCCTTCCCCCAGCGTGTGGTCCACATGCAAAAGACGGCGGATTGATCCTCGGTGTGCGTTCTCCAGTGCCAGCCTTCGGGCTGGCACTGTCGTTTCTGCCTTCTGTGACATGAAAAAACCGGCCACAGGCCGGTCTTGCGCACCAGGTCGCACCGCGTTCTCACCCCAGCCGGCGTGCAACCCGGTTGAGCAGGGGCTGCATCAGCACATAACCCCCCAGCACGGCTCCGATCACCGCCAGTACGCGGATCTCCAGCGTCGGCGCCGCATTGGCCAGCGTCAGGGTCAGCAAACCGATGAGGCCGGTGGCGATCAGGCTCAGGGCAAACAGGGATAACAGGGCTTTCATCTCGATCTCCTCATTCCACACCATTGATTCCATACCTTGGCCATCCCTGGGAGATCTCGTCCATTCGGCTCATATGATAGCCAGCGTCTGTTGCCCACCATTTGCGCCTGCTCAAAAAACCGTCCGATGAGCGTCTGTTGAATACCCTTTGATCTGTCACGCCAGCTTTCCAGAGCCACGGCCGCGCTCCCCTTGAAATGAAAGCCTTTTCAACCCGAACAAGCATGCGCGAACGCAAGATCCCGGGGTACTGAGTGACTCATAATCGCACTGTTTTGGTTGTACACTCCCTCGTTGCAGACAATTGGTAATGCTCTGTTACACGGGGCGCACGGAGTGCCCGGTATAATGCTCGCATAATAAGGTTTGGCGGGAGCCTTGCCTGCAAGGTTCAAACACAACTTGGAAGACTGATAATCCTATGAAAAATATCAATCCAACCCGGACCCAGGCCTGGCAGGCACTGGAAGCCCATTTTGCAGCCAACAAGGAGATGCGTCTCAAGGATCTGTTCGCACAGGATCCCAAGCGTTTTGACAAGTTCTCCCTCACCTTCGGTGGCGACATCCTGGTCGACTACTCCAAGAACCTGATCACCGAAGAGACCCTCAAGCTGCTGGTGAACCTGGCTGGCGAGACCGATCTGCGCAGCGCCATCGACGCCATGTTCAACGGCGACAAGATCAACATGACCGAAGGGCGCGCCGTACTGCACACCGCCCTGCGCAACCGCTCCGACCGTCCCATCGAGGTTGACGGCAAGGACGTGATGCCGGAAGTGAACGCCGTACTGGCCAAGATGAAGGGCTTCTGCGAGAAGGTCATCGGTGGCGAGTGGAAGGGCTATACCGGCAAGGCCATCCAGCACGTGGTCAACATCGGCATTGGTGGCTCCGATCTGGGCCCCGTCATGATCACCGAGGCCCTGCGCCCCTACAAGAATCACCTGGAGATGCACTTCGTCTCCAACGTCGACGGCACCCACATCGCCGAGACGCTCAAGAAGATCGATCCGGAAACCACCCTGTTCCTGGTGGCCTCAAAGACCTTCACCACCCAGGAGACCATGACCAACGCCCTGACCGCCCGCGACTGGTTCCTCGGTCATGCCGGTGACAAGGCCCACGTTGCCAAGCACTTCGCCGCCCTGTCGACCAACGGCAAGGCCGTTGCCGAGTTCGGCATCGACACCGACAATATGTTCGAGTTCTGGGACTGGGTCGGCGGCCGCTACTCCTCCTGGTCCGCCATCGGCATGCCCATCGCCCTCTCCCTCGGCTTCGAGCACTTTGAGGCCCTGCTGCAAGGCGCCTTCGAGATGGACATGCACTTCGCCACTGCCGCCTATGAACAGAACGTGCCCGTACTGCTGGCCCTGATCGGCCTGTGGTACAACAACTTCCATGGTGCCGAGTCCGAAGCTATCCTGCCGTACGATCAGTACATGCACCGCTTCCCTGCCTACTTCCAGCAAGGCAACATGGAGTCCAACGGCAAGTACGTGGACCGCGACGGCAATCCGGTGGACTACCAGACCGGCCCCATCATCTGGGGTGAGCCGGGTACCAACGGCCAGCACGCCTTCTACCAGCTGATCCATCAGGGCACCAAGCTGATCCCCTGCGACTTCCTGGCGCCGGCCATCAGCCATAACCCCATCGGTGACCACCATCCGAAGCTCCTGGCCAACTTCTTCGCCCAGACCGAGGCCCTGGCCTTCGGCAAGAGCAAGGAAGCGGTGGAGGCCGAGTTCCTGGCCGCCGGCAAGACGCTAGAGCAGGTCAAGGATCTGGTGCCGTTCAAGGTGTTCGAAGGCAACCGCCCGACCAACTCCATCCTGTTCAAGCAGCTGACCCCGAAAACCCTCGGCTCCCTGATTGCCATGTACGAGCACAAGATCTTCGTACAGGGCGCAATCTGGAACATCTTCTCCTTCGACCAGTGGGGTGTGGAGCTGGGCAAACAGCTGGCCAACAAGATCCTGCCGGAGCTGGGCACCGATGAGGCCGTCACCAGCCACGACGGCTCCACCAACGGCCTGATCAACACCTGGAAAGCCTGGAAGGCCTGATTGCTCGCGCCCTCCAGAATGCAAAAGCCCCGCTCGATGAGCGGGGCTTTTTTATAGGCTTCAATCTGTCTGTTTGCATCATCCGGACGACAGGCCAGGTGTCTAAGCCAGCCAGTAACGGGGATCGTCATCCCCGCCCCTTCCGATGCCGCTCAGCGAAGGCTTAACCGCCAACGGCAATACGCTTCATGTCCTTCATGTAACCACGCAGGGTCTGGCCGATCTTCTCGATCGGGTGGTTGCGGGTCGCTTCGTTGGCAGCCAGCAGGGCCAGGTTGTCCACCGCCTTGCTCTCGGCACGGGCACTGCCCAGGTCCCCTGCTTGCAGGGTCGGCATGAAGTGCTCACGCAGCAGCGGCACGGCGGCGTTGGCGAACAGGTAGTTGCCGTACTCCGCGGTATCGGAGATGACCACGTTCATTTCGTACAGACGCTTGCGAGCGACGGTGTTGGCGATCAACGGCAGCTCGTGCAGAGACTCGTAGTAGGCGGACTCTTCATAGATGCCGGAGGCCACCATGGTTTCGAACGCCAGCTCGACACCCGCCTTGACCATGGCCACCATGACCACGCCATTGTCGAAGTACTCCTGCTCGGCGATCTTGCCGGCATAGGCAGGGGCATTCTCGAAGGCGGACTTGCCGGTCTCTTCGCGCCAGCCGAACAGCTTGGCATCGTCTTCGGCCCAGTCAGCCATCATGCCGCGGGAGAACTCGCCGGCGATGATGTCATCCATGTGCTTCTCGAACAGCGGACGCATCAGGGTGCGCAGTTGCTCGGAGAGCTCGAAAGCACGCAGCTTGGCCGGGTTGGAGAGACGGTCCATCATCAGGCTGATGCCGCCCTGCTTCAGGGCCTCGGTGATGGTCTCCCAGCCGAACTGGATCAGCTTGCCGGCATAGGCCGGGTCGGTGCCCTCGGCAACCAGCTTGTCGTAGCAGAGCAGGGAACCGGCCTGCAGCATGCCGCACAGAATGGTCTGCTCGCCCATCAGGTCGGATTTCACTTCTGCGACGAAGGAGGATTCCAGCACGCCGGCACGGTCACCACCGGTAGCAGAGGCCCACGCCTTGGCGATGGCCATGCCCTCACCCTGGGGATCGTTCTCCGGGTGGACGGCGATCAGTGTCGGTACGCCGAAACCACGCTTGTACTCTTCACGCACTTCGGTGCCCGGGCATTTGGGTGCAACCATCACGACGGTGATGTCGGAGCGGATCTGCTGACCCTCTTCCACCACGTTGAAGCCGTGGGAGTAGCCCAGAGCGGCGCCCTGCTTCATCAGCGGCATCACGGTTTTGACGACGTCGGAGTGCTGCTTGTCCGGAGTCAGGTTCAGCACCAGATCGGCGGTCGGGATCAGCTCTTCATAGGTGCCGACCACGAAGCCGTTGTCGGTGGCCTTCTGCCAGGAGGCGCGCTTCTCGGTGATGGCGGCCTTGCGCAGGGCGTAGGAGATGTCCAACCCGGAGTCGCGCATGTTCAGACCCTGGTTCAGACCCTGGGCGCCACAGCCCACAATCACCACCTTCTTGCCCTTCAGCACGTTGCAGCCGTCCGCGAACTCTTCGCGCTGCATGAAACGACACTTGCCCAGCTGGGCCAACTGCTGACGCAGGTTCAAGGTGTTGAAATAGTTAGCCATGGTGATTGCTCCGTTCGATTGATTCCATGCCGGATAGCGGCGTTGTCGAAACCACTATAGCGCGGGACACTTATTGCCTGAACTGATATATTCGAAACAGTACGTTGCAGGAATTGAAATGTGATTTCCCGCAATCTCCCGCCGCCGAGCCATCGTGCTACAGGGCGCCTGACAACGCAGCAGGAATAAAAAGATGGACCTTCGCAATCTTGAACTGTTTCTCCACCTCGCCGACTCCCTCCACTTCGGCAAAAGCGCCGATGCCATGGCGGTCAGCCCCTCCACCCTGAGCCGCGCCATCCAGCGACTGGAGCAGGAGACCGGCTGCGTGCTGTTCGAGCGGGACAACCGCTCGGTGCGGCTCACCCCTGCTGGTGACAAGCTGCGGGAGTTTGGCGGTGCCTTGCTGCAGGAGTGGCGCCAACTCAAACAGGAGCTCAAACGCAGCGACGAGCCGCTGCAAGGGCGGCTGCGGGTGTTCTGCTCGGTCACCGCCAGCTACTTTCTGCTGCCCGAGGTACTGGAACGCTTTCGTCGCCGTTATCCCCAACTGGAGATCAAGCTGGAGACCGGCGACCCTGCACTGGCAGTGGACAAGATCCTGGCTGACGAAGCCGATCTCGCCATCGCAGCGAGGCCGGATGCGCTCTCGTCCAAGCTGGAATTCGCCAGCCTGCAACAAGTCCCTCTGGTGTTCATCGCCCCCCGCACCGCACCGCAGCAGAGCCAGTGGTTTTCTCAGGGAGAGCCAGACTGGGAGCGGCTGCCACTGATCCTCTCCGAGCAGGGGCTGGCCCGAAAGCGCTGTGATCAATGGTTTCGCAACAAGGGGATAGCTCCCAACATCTATGCAGAAGTGGCGGGCAACGAGGGCATCGTCGCCATGGTGGCCCTCGGGTTCGGTGTGGGTGTCGTGCCTGCCGCCGTCATCGATCACAGCCCCATGGGGGACAAGGTGCGTGTGGTCGAGCCCAAACCGGCGCTCAAGGCGTTCGACGTCGGCATCGCCGTACTCAAGAAGCGGCTGGAAGAGCCGCTGATCCGCGCCTTCTGGGACACCGCACGCGGCCAGGGAGGCCTTCGCTGATCCGGCAGGCGTCGGAGCCACAGTGAGTGTCAAATGTATCAGTATGAAAGTGGGGGAGAAGAGGGGACACTGGCCAGCACCATCCAGCCACCATCAAGGAATAGAGCGTGAGCCAGCATCTTGTCGAAATCCGCAGTGCCATCCTGTTCGCAGAATATCTGCAAAGCCTCGGGGTCCAGCGCCATGAACTCGATCGGGAGCAGGAGATCTATCTCCAGGACAGGCACCTCGCCACGGTGCAATGCATTCAGGGGGAGCTGCGCTTTTATCTGCGCGCCAGCGCACTGGCCAGATCGTGATCCGCAATCGGTCACAGAACCCGCACGCAAAGCGTATTAGACTGGCACCATCCGTCCCCCTCGCCCCGGGGGCCACCACGAGGAGTGCCCATGAAACAAAGCGGCCTGGATCGGCTCTTCAAACCTCACTCGATCGCCGTCATCGGCGCCTCCAGTGATCCGCAGAAAGCAGGCCATGTGGTCATCCGGCACCTGCTGGCGGGTCAGTTCCAGGGCCCTATACTACCCGTAGCCCCCCGCAGCCAGGCCATCGCTGGCGTGCTCGCCTATCCGGACATAGAGAGCCTTCCCCTCTCCCCCGATCTCGCCATCGTCTGTACCCGGCGCGAACGGGTACTGCCGCTCATCGAGGGGCTCGGCAAGAAAGGAACCGGAGCCGCCATCATACTGGCCGCCCAGTTCTCCACTGACGAGCGCCTGCGGCTCAAGCATCTGTGCCAGCAATACGGCATCCGGCTGCTCGGCCCCAACAGCATGGGCATGCTGCTCCCCGGGCAGGGTATCAACGCCAGCTTTTCCCCCATTGCAGCGACTCCGGGACAGGTGGCGTTTCTCTCCCAGTCGGCAGCGGTCAGCACCACCATCCTGGATTGGGCCAAGCAGCGCGAAATCGGCTTCTCGGCCTTCATCTCCCTGGGCGATCATTGCGACATCGACTTTGGCCAACTGCTGGATCAGCTCTCCCGGGACGGGACGACCCGCGCCATCCTGATCTACATGGACAAGCTGTACGATGCTAGGCACTTTCTCTCCGCCGCCCGTGCCGCCTCGCGCAACAAACCCATCCTGATCCTCAAGAGCGGTCGGCACGACCCGGCCAACGGTCTCGACAATGTCTATGATGCCGCCATCCGCCGGGCTGGAATGCTGCGCGTCCGGGATACCCACGAACTGTTTGCCACTGTCGAGACCCTGAGCCACTCCCTGACCCTCAAGGGGGAGCGGCTCGCCATCCTCTCCAATGGGCGCGGCCTCGCCAACATGGCCGCAGACGTACTGCTGTCTCGGGGAGGCAAGCTGGCGATGCCGCCCCTCGACATCGGCAGCGATGCCGATATCGAGGCCTACAAGAGTGCACTCGAGACGCTGCTGCAAGGGGACAGTGCCGATGCCATCCTGCTGATCCATGCACCGTCCCTCACCGCCCGAGGTGTCACCCTCGCCAGCAGCCTGATCGACTTCATCAAGCAGCATCCCAGGGCCAGACGATTCAACATCCTGACCAACTGGGCAGGCGAATACTCCGCCCAGGAGGGGAGACGCCTGTTCAACGAGGCGGGCATCCCGACCTATCGCACCCCGGAAAGCGCCGTCACGGCCTTCATGCATATGGTGGAATATCGCCGCAACCAGAAGCAGTTGATGGAAACACCAGCCTCCCTGCAGGGCGACAGGCTCGATGTCGAGCGCTGCCAGCAGCTCCTTGGGCAAGCGCTGGAGCGCCAGCAGAGGGTGCTGGACACCCACCTGGCCCATCCCATCTTGCAGGCAGCCGGGCTATCCACCCTCGCGACCTGGATCGTTTCCGATGCCATCGAGGCCGCACTGACTGCAGAACAGATCGGCTACCCCGTAGCGGTGAAGCTGCGATCTCCCGACATCGCCCACAAATCCGATGTACACGGTGTCATGCTGAACCTGCGCACCTCGGCGGAAGTCGCCCAGGCGGCGGATGCCATTCTGGACAGGGTACGTCAGCACGATCCTGGCGCCCGCATAGAAGGGCTTCTGGTACAACGCATGGCACGCCGCAGCGGGGGTCTGGAGCTACGGATCCGCTTGCAGCAGGATCCGGTCTTCGGCCCCGTCATCCTGCTCGGGGAATCCGGCGCCGAGCCCCGCGAGATGGTCGCGGCCCTTCCTCCCCTCAACCAGGCACTGGCTCGCTACCAGATCATTGGTGCCCTCAAGGATGGCAAGATCCGCGAGCAGGCCAGTCCGGTACGGCTCGATATCGACGCCCTCGGCCAGGTGCTGTGCCAGCTCTCCGAGCTGCTGCTGGCCTTCCCCGAGATACAAGAACTGGATCTGCACCCGCTGCAGGCCTGTGGCGAAGAGATGGTGATCCTGGATGCCCGGCTCGTCCTGGCAGAGCGAGGACAACAAGTGCTGCCACTGGCCATTCGCCCCTATCCCACCGAGCTGGAAGAGGGGGCCTGGCTGAAAGATCAGAGTCATGTACTGCTGCGCCCCATCCGCCCCGAAGACGAGCCGGCCCACAAGCAGTTCGTGCGGCAGGTGTCTGATGAAGACAGGTACAAACGCTTCTTCGCCGACGTGGGGGAGCTGGGGCATGAGGAGCTGGCCCGCATGACCCAGATCGATTATGACCGGGAAATGGCCTTCGTCGCCGTGGGTCAGGACGGCCCTTTCAGCCAGCAGATCCTGGGAGTGGTGCGAGCCATTGCCAGCCCGGATCAATCGGATGCGGAGTTTGCCATCCTGGTCCGCTCAGACTTGAAAGGCCTCGGACTCGGCAAGTTGATGATGGAAAAGATCGTGCGCTATGCCAGAGAGCGTGGCATAGGCCAGCTCTCTGGCATGACCATGCCCAGCAATCGCGGCATGATCAATCTGGCCAAACGGCTCGGTTTCAAGATCGATATTCAGCTGGAAGACGGGATAGTCAACATGGAGCTGCCCTGTGCTGATCAGGTTGTATAACGATACAATCGTGGTGGTAAATCAACCAGATATGGATGGATAACGTGAATTTCAGGCAATAAAAAACCCCGCTCGAGTGAGCGGGGTTTCTTGTATTGGGTGCCTGGCAGTGTCCTACTCTCGCATGGCGAATGCCACACTACCATCGGCGCTACAGCGTTTCACTTCTGAGTTCGGCATGGGGTCAGGTGGTTCCACTGCGCTATTGCCGCCAGGCAAAATCTTAATCCAGAAAGCTGACGTGAATAACGACTTCGCTAGTTGCTTGTCATTATCACTGAATTTGTAAGTAGTTCGCTCATTCGCTACAAGGCCAGAAACACTTCTTGGGTGTTGTATGGTTAAGCCTCACGGGTAATTAGTATGGGTTAGCTCAACGTATCGCTACGCTTACA
>NZ_JAPDBQ010000008.1:0-61346 GCF_027705325.1 Aeromonas sp. QDB18 | reverse complement strand
TCCTGCATGGAGACGCGATTAGATCACAGACGATCTGCCTGTTCAAATTTCATTAACAAAGTGCGATCCCGCCCTGGATTGATGGAGGTGGCGTTGACCCGTACCAGCAGATCCCGCGGGCCCGGTGCCGGATCGGGTAGATCGCTCTCGATGAAGCAGTGGGGGTGGTTGCTTGGCAGATAGTGAGTCAGGGCGATGGCTTTCATGGCTTTTCCTTTCAAATAGCAGTGTTCGGGATTGCCACTCACTCTAGTCTGGATGATTATCAAGATTAAGATGGGTAATTGGTAAAGACTGTTTGAATATATGAACAATGTCGAACTGGAGTTGATGGGGCTGTTCGCCACCGTGGTGGAGCAGGGGAGCTTCACCGGGGCGGCCGAGGTGCTCGGTATGCCCAAGTCCTCGGTGAGCCAGAAGATCTCGCGCCTCGAATCCCGGCTCGGGGTGAGGTTGCTGCAACGCACCACCCGCAGGCTCAGCCTGACGCCCCAGGGGGAGGTCTATGTGGCCCATTGTCAGGAGCTGCTGGCACTGGCGCGCAGCGCCAATCTGGCGATGGCGCGGTTGCGCGCGGCTCCTGGAGGGCGGGTGCGGATCACTGCTCCCGAAGCCACGGGAACCTTGCTGCTTGGTCGGATACTGGCCGAATTTCGCGCCCTCTACCCCGAGGTGGTGCTGGAGCTGACCCTTTGCGATGAACAGCTGGATCTGGTGGGGGAAGGTTACGATCTGGCGCTGCGGGCGGCGCCGCTGAAAGATTCCAGCCTCATCTGCCGGCGCATCGGCCAGGTGGCGCGCCATCTGGTGGCATCTCCCGGTTACCTGGCGGCCAACGGGACGCCGCTCCAACTCTCGGAGCTGGCCGGACACGCCTGCCTGGTACATGGCTCCTTGCCGGTGTGGCCATTGCAGGAGGGGGGCTGGCGCCCTCGCGGGGCCTGCCAGAGCAACAGCCTGTTGGCGCTGCGGGAGCTGGCACTCCATGACGGGGGGATTGGCCTGCTGCCGGCCCATGTCTGCGGCGACGATCTGGCGGCGGGGCGACTGCTCAAGGTGCTGCCGGATCTCCTGGTTCCGGTGAACCCCTTCTATCTCATCTACCCGAGCCGGGAACACCTGGCCCCCGCCCTTCGCAGCCTGATGGACTTCGTGGCCGAGCGTCTTCCCTTTGCCTGATCACTGGTGCTGGCTAAGGGGAGCCTGAGCCGGTTCGAGACCGAGCGGGACCGACTGGCGTTCCGCCAGCATGCGGATCTGCCCTTCGATGAGGCCGGCATGGGGGCCGAGCACCAGCACCAGCTGATGTTCGTTCAGCACGACCCAGGAGAGGCAGCCCAGTCTGGCCAGGCAGGATTGATCCACCAGGGCCATGTCGCGAACTCGCAGGCTGAGGCGGGTCAGGCAGACGCTCATGGCCTGCAGGTTGTCCATGCCCCCCAGCATCTTGAGGTACTGGATAGCCAGCATCTGGGGATCGGTGGGGGCCACGGTCGCGAGCCGGGAGAGATCCTCGGCGATGGGCTTGCCCGGCAGACTGAGGGGAGCGTGTTCCAGCAGCCGGGAGAAGAGCAGGGCATAGACGACGAAGAAGAGGATGCCCAGGGGGATGAGCCAGAAGCTGTGCAGACCGGCGTGGTAGCTCAGCACCAGGTCCAGCAATCCGGCAGAAAAGTAGCTGCCCACCTGGATGTCGAGCCCGCTGCAGATGGCCAGCGACAGCCCGGTCAGCAGGGCATGGGCCAGAAACAGCCAGGGTGCGGTGAAGGCAAACAGGAACTCGATGGGCTCCGTGATGCCCACCAGTGCCGAGGTGAGCGCCAGGGTGAGCAGCAGCCCCCCCTGGGGCAGCTGCTGCATCCGCTGGCGATGGATCCAGATGGCAAAACAGGCGCCGGGCAGGCCGAACATGATGACCGGATAGAGCCCGGCCACATAGCCTTCATGCAGTGGCTGGGCGGTCGAGAGGGCTTGCAGGTTGCTCTCCCCGAGCCCGATGAGGCTGCCCAGCACCTGGTGCAGACCGAGGGGGATCAGCAGCCGGTTCAGCACGCCGTAGCAGAAGGCGCCAAATGGCGTGGTGAGCAGATCGGAGGCGAGCAGGGTGAGCCCCTGTTCCAGCAGCGGCCAGAGGATGGAGAGGGGGATCACCAGCAGCAGGCAGGCCAGCGCCGAGAGCAACATGCCCGGCAGATCTTCCTGCAGGGGGCGCAACCAGCCCGGCAGCCGCAGAGCGCGGGCCCGGGAGCAGACCATGGCGGTGACGAGCCCGGCCAGCAGGCCGCAGATCATGTCCGCATGCAGCCCGGGCACCAGGGTGCCCAGCGCCGAGCTCAGCAGCAGGAAGTTGACCGCACCGGCGAGCGCCTGAGCTCCTTGCCCCTGGCGACTCAACCCGAAGGCAATGGCCACCGCATAGATGAGCGGCATCTGGCTGAAGAGGGCGCGACCGGCGAGGGAGAGCACGGCGAGATCCAGCACGTCCGGTTGGCCGAGCCGGTGGAGCAGGGCGGCCAGGGGCAGGATTGAGACGGGCAGCAACAGGGCATAGCCGAGGCGCTGCAGGGACTGGGTCAGGATCTTTCTGGCGTTCTGGACTGTCATGGGGGCACGGTATTTGTGACGTGGCGCACATTTTACCCGTGAGCCCCCATTTGGGAATAGGCGAGCCTTCCTTTATTGATCCTTTTCTTAATTTTGATCAAACAATCGACGGACACGCTGATCCGGGGCCGGAGTGAGCAGGCTGGCCAGGACAAAGGCCGCCAGGCCAAGGGCCAGGCTTGGTACGATGGCGTGCAGACCGGCCAGCTTGATCCCCCACTGGCTCAAGGTACCGTAACAGAGGATGCCGCAGACCATGCTGGCGAGGGCTCCCGGGCCGTTGGCCCTGGACCAGTAGAGGCCGAGCACCAGGGGCCAGAGGAAGACCGCCTGCAGGCCGCCGAAGGCGAGCAGGTTGAGCCAGATGATCATCTCGGGGGGCTGGAGCGCCGCCAGCAGTACCAGGGTACCCAGGATCAGGGTGCAGAGCAGGGAGAGGCGCGGCACCCGGACCTCAAGCTTCTCCTGCCTGGGGTTGAGGTAATTGAGGTAGAGATCTTTCACCAGGGTGGCGGAGGCCTGGATCAGCTGGGAGTCGATGGTGGACATGATGGCCGCCATGGGGGCGGCCAGGAAGACCCCGGCCAGCCAGGGGGGGAGCACCTCCATCATCAGGGAGGGCATGATCTTGTCCGGGCTGTCCATGCCGGGCAGGATGGCGCGGCCCAGCGCCCCGGCCAGGTGCATGCCGAACATCAGCAGGGCGCAGACGATGGTGCCGATGAGGATGCCCCGGTGCAGCGCCTTGCTGTCCCGGTAGCCAAAGCAGCGCAGCGCCGAGTGGGGCAAGCCCACCACCCCGATGCAGACCAGCACCCAGAAGCTCAGCATGAAGGGCTGGGTCAGCATGTCGCCGGCCCCCTGGGGGCTCACCAGCTTGGGATCTATCTCCTTGAGCTGGTGGACAAGATTCGGCAACCCGTCACCGGCGATGAGGATGCCCGCCAGCAGGGCGCCAGTGCCGATGAGCATCACAATGCCCTGCAGGGCATCCGTCATCACCACGGCGCGAAAGCCGCCGATCACCGTGTAGAGCAGCACGCAACTGGCAAACAGGAAGAGCCCCTGCTGATAGCTGAGGCCGGTCGCCGTTTCCAGCAGGCGGGCGCCGCCGATGAACTGCACCACCATGGTGGCGATGAAGGCGAGGATGATGGTGACTGAACCCAGCACGACCACCGCCCTGCTCTGGTAGCGGGCCCACAGCATGTCGTTGATGGTCACCGCGTTGACCCGGCGGGCGATGATGGCGAACTTCTTGCCAAGCACCCCCAGGGTGAGCCAGACGGTGGGCAGCTGGATCATCGCCAGTAGCACCCAGCCGAGGCCGACCTTGTAGGCGGCACCCGGCCCGCCGATGAAGGACGATGCAGAGGTATAAGTGGCCACCAGGGTCATGGCGAGCACCAGCCCCCCCATGCTGCGGTTGCCGATGAAGTACTCCTGCATGAAGTTGCCGCCGGTCCGGTGGCGACTGGCCCAGAAACCGACCCCCAGTACCAGCACCAGGTAGATGCAGAGCGGCAGCATCAGCTCAAGATTCATGGGGTGGTACCTCGCTATCCAGGGGAATATCGACGAACAGGCGATCCACCATGAGGGCGCAGAGGCCGATGAACAGCAGGGGCATCAGGATGCAACTGAGCAGGAACCAGAGAGGCAGGTCCCACAGCTCGAGATCCTCGGGGATGAAATAAGCCGAGCCATACCAGGCGACAAAGTAGAGCAGGGTCAGCAGCAGGCAGAAGGCTGCTTCCCGACGGGCGAGTGCGAAACGGTTCACTGTGGCCTCCGACGAGTGAGCGGGGCGCAAGAATAACAAAAAAGGGCCATGTCGCCATGGCCCTTTTTTACGTTGGCGATCCGGGTGGATCGTGCAATTTCCCGATGAAAGGGGTCTTTGCAGACCCGACTTCTTGTGCAGGTAGTGGCTGTTCTGTGTTGCCACCGTGCTCAATGGGTCGGGCCTCAAGCCATTACAGACCCGACTTCTTGTGCAGGTGGTGGCTGTTCTGTGCTGCCACCGTGCTCAATGGGTCGGGCCTCAAGCCATTACAGACCCAACTTCTTGTGCAGGTAGTGGATGTTAGTGCCACCGTGCTGGAAGTTTTCGTCCTTCATGATCTCTTTTTGCAGGGCGATGTTGGTCTTGATCCCTTCCACCACCAGCTCGTCGAGGGAGTGACGCATGCGGGCGATGGCCACGTCGCGGTTCTCCCCGTAGCAGATCAGCTTGCCGATCATGGAGTCGTAGTAGGGGGGGACCTTGTAACCCGCATAGATGTGGGATTCCCAGCGCACGCCCAGGCCGCCCGGCGCGTGGAAGCGCTGGATGAGACCGGGAGAGGGCAGGAAGGTGGCCGGATCTTCGGCATTGATCCGGCACTCGATGGCGTGGCCACGGATGCGGATGTCCTGCTGGGTGATCGACAGGGGCTGACCGGCGGCAATGCGCAGCTGCTCCTTGATGAGGTCGACGCCGGTGACCATCTCGGTGACCGGATGCTCCACCTGGATACGGGTGTTCATCTCGATGAAATAGAACTCGCCGTTCTCGTACAGGAACTCGAAGGTACCCGCACCGCGGTAGCCGATCTCGAGACAGGCGCGCACACAGCGCTCACCGATGAACTTGCGCATCTCGTCGGTGATGCCGGGGGCCGGCGCCTCTTCCACGACCTTCTGGTGACGGCGCTGCATGGAGCAGTCCCGCTCACCCAGATAGAGGGCGGTACCCTGACCGTCAGCCAGCACCTGGATCTCGATGTGGCGCGGGTTCTCCAGGTACTTCTCCATGTAGACCATGTCGTTCTTGAAGAACTGGCCCGCTTCGGATTTGGTCAGCGCGATGGCGGAGGCCAGTTCGGCCTCGTTGCGCACCACGCGCATGCCGCGACCACCACCGCCACCGGCGGCCTTGATGATCACCGGATACCCGATCCGCTTGGCGATGGCGGCGTTGCGCTTGGCATCGTTGTCCACCGGGCCGTCGGAGCCGGGTACGCAGGGCACGCCCGCCTTCTTCATCGCCTCGATGGCGGAGACCTTGTCACCCATCAGGCGAATGGTCTCGGCGCGCGGACCGATGAAGATGAAGCCGGATTTCTCGACCACTTCGGCGAAGTCGGCATTCTCGGAGAGGAAGCCGTAGCCCGGGTGGATGGCGACGGCACCGGTCACCTCGGCGGCGGCGATGATGGCCGGCACATTGAGGTAGGACTCACCGCTGGCAGGTTTGCCGATGCAGATGGTTTCGTCCGCCAGGAGCACATGCTTGAGCTCCCGATCGGCAGTGGAGTGAACGGCCACTGTCTTGATCCCGAGCTCTTTGCAGGCGCGCAGGATCCGCAGGGCAATTTCACCGCGGTTGGCGATGACTACTTTGTCCAACATGGGTGGCATTTTCCCTTATTCGATGATGAACAGCGGCTCGTCAAACTCGACGGCCTGACCATTTTCAACCAGGATCGCTTTGATCACGCCGGCCTTGTCAGACTCGATTTGGTTCATCATTTTCATGGCTTCGACGATGCACAGGGTGTCGCCGACATTGACGTGCTGACCGACTTCCACGAACGGCTTGGCTTCCGGGCTGGAGGAGCGGTAGAAGGAGCCCACCATGGGGGAGCGCATCAGATGACCGCTCGGGGCGGCATCGGCAGCAGGTGCAGCGGCTGCTGCCGGAGCAGCGGCAACCGGTGCGGCAACCTGAGCTGCGGCCTGGGGCATGATCATCTGCGGGGCAACGCTAACCTGGCCGGAGAAATTACGGCTGATGCGAACGGACTCTTCCCCTTCGGAGATTTCCAGCTCGGCGATGCCGGACTCTTCAACCAGTTCAATCAGCTTCTTGATTTTGCGGATATCCATTAGCATTCTCTTTCTTCTTTATCTGATCAGTGATTATCAAGCCGCGCGCAACTGATGCACGGCCGCGGTTAAAGCGAATTGGTAACCATCGGCACCCAACCCGCAGATCACCCCCTTGGCGACATCAGACAGATAGGAGTGATGACGGAAGGGCTCCCTGGCATGAACGTTTGACAGGTGAACCTCGATAAAGGGGATGGCCACACCCAGCAGGGCATCGCGCAGGGCAACGCTGGTATGGGTGAAGGCGGCGGGATTGATGATGATGAAATCCACCTGGCCCATGGCCTGATGGATGCGGCCGATCAGCTCGTGCTCGGCATTGGATTGCAGATGTTCCAGGGTGACACCGAGTTCGCTGGCGCTGCGCGTCAGATCGGCGACGATCTCATCGAGCGTCTTGCTGCCGTAGATTCCCGGTTCCCGCTTGCCCAGCAGATTCAGATTGGGGCCGTTAAGCAGGAGGATTCGGTGATGTTGCGACATATTGAGTACATCCTCGATGATTATGCTGCTATCTATCAGCTATCTTTGGACTACTAAAAATCTAGCCAATTTTTGCACAAATCGGTGTGCCCTGACACACAGATTTCGCAATTATATTGATTTCGTGAAAATTAGCAGCATTTTACTGGTCTAATCTCTACATCTGGCTATTTATTGGCCTGGTTTGCCCGCAAGCCCTGCCTGCCACCGAACTCTGCTCTGTCCGGATCCCGAAGACAACAAAGCCGGCACGTGGCCGGCTCTGTTTACGTGTGGAAGAGACTCACGCCGCTTCCGACTTCTCGCGGATCAGCTTGTCCACGACCCCCGGATCCGCCAGGGTGGAGATATCCCCCAGGCTGTCGGTTTCGCCGGTGGCGATCTTGCGCAAGATACGCCGCATGATCTTGCCGGATCGGGTCTTGGGCAGCCCCTCGGCCCAGTGGATCACGTCCGGGGTCGCGATGGCGCCAATCTCCTTGCGCACCCACTCCTTCACTTCCTTGTGCAGCTCGCGGCTCGGCTCTTCCCCGGCGATCAGGGTGACATAGGCGTAGATGCCCTGTCCCTTGATCTCGTGGGGAACACCCACCACCGCCGCTTCGGCGATCTTCGGATGGGCCACCAGAGCGGACTCGATTTCGGCGGTGCCCATGCGGTGGCCGGAGACGTTGAGTACATCATCCACCCGGCCGGTGATCCAGTAGTAGCCGTCCTCGTCGCGACGGGCACCGTCGCCGGTGAAGTAGCGACCCGGGAAGGTGGAGAAGTAGGTCTGCTCGAAGCGCTCGTGATCGCCGAACACGGTACGCATCTGGCCGGGCCAGGAGTCGGTGATCACCAGGTTGCCCTCGGTGGCGCCCTCCAGCGGCTCACCCAGGTTGTCCACCAAAGCAGGCTGTACTCCGAAGAAGGGACGGGTGGCCGAGCCGGGCTTGAGCGCGGTGACGCCGGGCAGCGGAGTGATGAGGATGCCGCCGGTCTCGGTCTGCCACCAGGTGTCGACGATGGGGCAGCGCTCGTCGCCGATGGTGCGGTAGTACCACTCCCAGGCTTCCGGGTTGATGGGTTCACCCACCGACCCCATGATGCGCAGGCTGGTGCGGGAAGTGCCTTCGACAGCCTCCTTGCCCTTGGCCATCAGTGCGCGAATGGCGGTGGGGGCGGTATAGAGGATGGTGACCTGGTGTTTGTCCACCACCTGACTCATGCGGTTGGTGGCCGGGTAATTGGGCACCCCTTCGAACATGACGGTGGTGGCACCGTTGGCCAGTGGCCCGTAGACCAGATAGGAGTGACCGGTTACCCAGCCCACGTCGGCGGTACACCAGTAGATGTCCTCTTCGTGGTAATCGAACACGTATTTGAAGGTGAGGGCGGCATAGACCAGATAGCCGCCCGTGGTGTGCAGCACACCCTTGGGTTTGCCGGTGGAGCCGGAGGTGTAGAGCACGAACAGGGGATCTTCGGCGCCCATGGCTTCGGGCGGACAATCCGGGCTGGCGGCGTTGACCGCATCATGCCACCAGATGTCTCTGTGATCGTGCCAGGCCACGTTGCCACCGGTGCGCTTGAGGACGATCACCTTGCTGACCTTGGTATCCGGGTGGGTAAGGGCCTCATCCACGTTCTTCTTGAGGGGGATGGGGCGACCGCCTCGCAACCCCTCGTCGGCGGTGATGACGACGGAGGCGCCGGAGTCGATGATGCGGCCCGAGAGCGCCTCCGGCGAGAAGCCGCCGAAGACGATGCTGTGCACGGCCCCGATGCGGGTACAGGCCAGCATGGCGATGGCCGCCTCCGGCACCATGGGCATATAAAGGCAGACCATGTGGCCACGCTTGACCCCCTGGGCTTTGAGCACGTTGGCAAACTTGCACACTTCGGCGTGCAGTTCGCGATAGGTGATCTTGCGATCTTCGGCCGGGTTGTCCCCTTCCCAGATGATGGCGACCTTGTCGCCGCGCTCGCTCAGATGGCGATCCAGGCAGTTGGCCGAGACGTTGAGCAGGCCATCCTCATACCACTTGATGGAGACGTGGCCCGGATCGTAGGAGGTGTTCTTGACGCGGGTGTAGGGGGTCATCCAGTCGAGGATCTTGCCCTGCTCCCCCCAGAAGGCGTCCGGATCCTGCACCGACGCCTGATACATGGCTTCATAACCTTCCTTGTCCAGCAGGGCGCCGTTGCCGATGTGGGCCTTGACCGGGTAGACCTTGCTCTCGCTCATCTCTCACTCCTGTGAATACATTTTCTTAATGATTGAGTAACAACTTATACCTTTGGTTCCCGAGGGCAATTAGACTTTTGGATAGCGACGAAGATAGCAGGTGAGAGGACACGTTGAGAGCAAAGAAGGGAGCCATGGGCTCCCTTCTTTGCTTTCGTGGTGGCGCGGCCAAGGCTCAATGGCGGACGGGGAGCAGGGAAGGCAGCTGGGGTTCTGGCAGGGGATGGCTGAACAGGTAGCCCTGTCCCTCCTCGCAACGCAGGGATTGCAGGAACTGGCGCTGGGGCTGGGTTTCTATCCCTTCCGCCGTAACGGCCATGCCGAGGGAGGTGGCTAGCTGGACTATGGTACGGCACAGCTCGCGGCTGTGCTTGTCGTCGGGCAACGCCTGGACGAAGGCCCTGTCTATCTTGATGCGATCGATGGGCAGGCTCTTGAGCAGGCTCAAGGAGGAAAAGCCGGTTCCAAAGTCGTCGATGGCGATCTGTACCCCCAGCGCCTTGAGGCGGGTAAAGAGGCGCAGGCTGTGATCAACGCTCTGGATGATGCTCTCGGTGACCTCTATCTCCAGCCGTTCGGCGGGGAAGCCGGTCTCGGCCAGGATGGCGGTGACCCTCTCCACGTAGTCGGGGGAGCGCATCTCCCTGACCGACACGTTGACGGAGAGCCGAGGGACCGCGAAGCCTTCTGCCAGCCACTTCTGGCCTTGCTGGCAGGCGGTGCGCATCACCCAGGCACCGAGCTGCTCGATGAGGCCGCACTCCTCGGCCACCGGGATGAAGCGAGCCGGTGAGATGATGCCCATGCAGGGGTGCTGCCAGCGCACCAGGGCCTCGAGACCGCTGAGGCTGCCATCGGCAAGATCTGTCATGGGCTGGTACAGCAGACGAAACTGCTGCTGCTCCATGGCCTTGAGCAGCCCCTGCTCCAGGGCCATGCGTTCTCTGGTCTGTATCGTCATGTCCGGGGAGTGGAACAGATAGCCGTTGCGACCACGGCGCTTGGCCTCGTGCATGGCATTGTCTGCCGCACTGATGAGGCTGTCAGGGGTATAGCCATGTTCCGGATAGAGGGAGATGCCGATGCTGGCGGAGAGTCTCACCCGCTCCTGCCCGATGTCGGCCGGCTCGTGCAGCCTCTGCTGCAACCGCTCGATCAACCACACCAGCTCTTCCCGTTTCCCCATGTCGGGGAGCAGCACCAGAAACTCGTCGGCCCCCAACCGGATGGCGACGTCCCCGGTGCGCAGGCAATGGCGGATGCGATCCGCCGACAGCTTGAGCAGCTGATCACCGGCGCTCTGCCCCAGGTTGTCGTTGATGAGTTTGAAACCGTCGAGATCGATGAACAGCAGCGCCAGAGTGTGCCGGTTCAGGCGGGCCATCTCGATCTCCAGGGTGAGGCGCTCCTGCAGCAGGCTGCGATTGCCAAGATCGGTGAGGGGATCGTGATAGGAGAGGTGCTGCAGCCGTGCCTCCATCTGGGACAGCTGCTGCACCTGATGGCCGGACAGCTCCGGGGCAGATACCGCCAGTGTGGGGTGGGCGGCAGGCATCAGGGGCAGATCCCGGGTGATGAGGAAGAGGCCGTTGAAGATGCCGTCGTCATCCAGCACCGGGCCGCAGCTCAGGTGCCAGCGTGTCGAGGACGCGGGATGGGGGGCGCCCGTGTCATCCAGCTCCAGCTCGACCCGCTGTGCTCCATGAAGCAGCTGCTGCAGCAGGGGAGCCAGCATGGGGGCACGGGCCGGGCTGATCTCAAACAGGGTCTTGCCGGGGTGATCCGACCTGGCGAGCCCGCTCAGCTGGGCAAAGCTTGCGTTGACCTCGCGGCATCTGAATTCACGATCGAACATGGCAATGCCAAAAGGAGCCTGATCGAACAACTGCTGCAATTCGTGGATGGTGAGCGGGCCTGACAGATGCAGTGTCTGAACCGATTCGGGTAGCACTCTTTCCATATAGGCTCCTGAATTGATTTTTTTATCATTTGCGCGACTGTGTCAGTATGGCATGAAGTTTCAGGAGGGAAAGAAAGTGGGGGAATGGCGTGAAATCAACAGGATATCAGCCTTTCTGGCGACCAAATGCCTGAAGGCCTCGCACGAAGACCAGCCAGCCTACCAGGTGGAAAGGCAGGGCCATGGCGTAGAGCAGCAACCAGTGACTCTCCGTGCCGCTGCTGTTGATGAAGTCGATCCAGGAAGCCAGCAGGGCCAGCATGCCCGCTATCTGGAAGCGGCGGCGAAGCACCACCTCGACGCCCAGATTGGCAAGATAGAGGGTCAGCAGTATGCCGGCGAAGCCGGTGAGCTGGGCGGTGCCGTAGAGTGCCCGATCCGGGTTCAGCAGCAGCGCGGCGAGGGGAGTAATGCCCTGATCCAGCGGGATCAGGGCCAGCAGCCAGCATGCGATCAGGAGCAGGGCTGTCTTCATGCCGGGCTTAGTCGGCGGCTTGCGCCGGTTTGACCAGGCTGAGGTAGTTGGCATCCATCTTGAGGAATACCCCCAGCAGCCGGGCACTGGCGCCGTAGAAGCCAAACTGGTCGGCGGCGCGGCAGGCGGCCTCGAACTTGTCGAACCAGCCGAGCAGGTGGCCGTGCAGCAGGGACTCCTGCTCGCCGAGCCAGGTTTCGCGCTGGGCGGCGGTGGTCGCCTCGGCGGCGCGGATGATGAGGTTGCCCATCAGATCCAGCTCGATGGCCAGGTGATCGGCAGGCTCCTTGTACTTGTCGCTGACATTGATGCCCAGGCGATCGAGGCGCGCCTGCATCTCGGCCATGGGGGCCTGCATCAGCAGCTTGCCCTCGCCGCGATAGAGCGACTCGTAGGGCAGGGCGCCCTGCTTGGGATCCACCAGAAACAGGCCGGCGAAGTCGGCGGCCAGCTCCAGCTGGCGATCCGGGCGCACCAGCAGGCGGGCGATGGCATCGTTGAGTTCGGCCACGGCCTCGCGCATGGGGTCCAGGGTAGAGAGGCTCTTCAAGAAGCTGCGCACGTCATAGGTGTCGTATTCAGCAATCTGTGCATCACTGAGTTCGGCAGCGAACAGGGTGGAAAACCACCAGTAAAGCTCGGCCCGGCGTTCGCTGGTAGCCATAAATTCCTGCATTTTTCCTCCGTGGATGACAATCGGGAGCCATAGAGGCTCCCGATTCTAACGACTTTAAAAATAAAGGAAACTCAAGGGGGACTTTAGTCCCTTCGGGGTCAGAGTGCCGGGAACATGGGATCGATGCCCTTGGCGGATTCCGGCGCTCCGAAGGCGGTGACGGCCGGCACCTGTCCGTGGAATTTCTCGATCTCCACCAGGGCGGTGTGGGCCGTGGTGGCCTGGGCCAGGCTGGAGGATCCGATGTCCGCAGTCAGCACGTTGGGATCACCATAGGTACAGAGAGTCCCCACCTTGCCGCCCTCCTGCGGGCCGTACCAGGCCCCTTCCTGGATGCGCACCACGCCGGGGGCGTAGTCATCGCTTACCACCAGACCGGCCAGCACCTGACCGCGGCCGTTGAAGACCCGCACCAGATCCCCGTCCTTGAGCCCGCGCGCTTTGGCGTCCTGCGGGTTCATGTAGACAGGTTCGCGCCCCTGCACCGTGTAGGTAGCGCGGTAGGCATCGGAGGAGCAGAGCTGGCTGTGCAGGCGCTTGTCCGGGTGACAGGATTGCAGGTGCAGCGGGAACTGCTGGCTGCCCGGCCCGCCGTGGGAGCGCTCGTAAGGCTCGATCCAGACCGGGTGGCCCGGGCAATCCGCGTAGCCGTAGTCGGCGATGGTCTTGGAGTAGATCTCGATGAGGCCGGACGGGGTGCCCAGCGGCTCCAGATCCGGCTCCTTGCGGAACGACTCGTGACGTACCCAGGGCTGGCCAGCCGGGAAGCTGACGAAACCTTCACCGTGCCAGAACTGGCTGAAGCGGGGCAGGCGGATGCCGATGCCGCGGCCCTGCAGGCGTGCGTCGTCATAGATGCTCTGGATCCACTCCAGCTTGGTCTTGCCACCGGTGAACTCGGCCTCGCGATCGAAGCGACGGCACAGATCGGCGAAGATGTCGTAGTCGTCGCGCGCCTCGAACAGCGGCTCGACCACCTTGTGCATGGCCAGGATGCCGGCGTTGGAGTGGGAACCCCACTGCTCGATGTCATCCCGCTCGTAGGTGGTGGTGGCCGGCAGCACGATATCGGCGAAGCGGCAGCTGGCGGTCCACTGGTGATCCACGCTCACCACGGTTTCCAGCTTGCGCCAGGCGGCGATCATCTTGTTGCGATCCTGCTGGTGGTGGAACGGGTTGTTACCACAGAACACCGCCATCTTCATCTGGGGGTAGGTGATGGTCTGACCGTTGAAGGCGATGCGCTTGCCCGGGTTCAGGATGCAGTCGACGAAACGGGCCACCGGGATGAATTTGGAGTAGCCCTTCCAGTCGCCGTCGTGCAGTGGCTTGACCCCGGGAATGACGGAGCTGAAACCGGACATGATGGGGCCTGTGCTGGTGATGGTACCGGCGCCGTTATAGTGCCAGCCAAACCCGTAGCCGCCCCCCGGCAGGCCGATCTGGCCCAGCATGGAGGCCAGGACCACCAGCATCCAGGCGTACTGTTCGCCGTGGTGCATACGCTGCACGCACCAGCCGCCGATGAGCTGGGTGCGGCCGCTGGCCATGGTGCGTGCCAGCTCGCGAATGGTCTCGGCAGGCACGCCACAGATGGCGGAAGCCCACTCTGCATCCTTCACCTGACCATCCTTGGTGCCCAGCAGATAGGGCAGGAACTTGTCAAAGCCGGTGGTGTAGTTCTTGAGGAAGGCCTCGTCGTGACGCTTCTCGCTGTAGAGGGTATGGGCGATACCCAGCATCAGGGGCACGTCGGTCTGCGGGTTCAGGGTCACCTGATCGCAATTGAGGTACTTCTGGGTCTTGGACTTGACCGGGTCGACGCTGATGACCCTGATCTCTCCCCTGGCCACTTTCTCTTTCAGCTGGGCCCAGTAGTCGTAGACGCTGTGATCAGGCACCAGCCAGCCCACCTGCAGGTTCTTGATGGGATCGGAACCCCAGATGACGATGGTCTTGCTGTGCTCCAGCACCAGGGGCCAGGAAGTCTGCTGCTCGTACACCTCCATGGCGCCCGCCACGTGGGGCAGGATCACCTGGGCGGCGCCGGTGGAGTAGTCACCGGCCTTGGCCAGATAGGTACCGTGCAGATTCATGGCGCGGCCCAGCATGGCGCCGGCGGAGTGCAGCTTGCCGACCGACTGCCAGCCGGAGTGACCGGCGTAGAGGGCGCTCGGGCCATGGGTCTTCTGCACCCGTTCCAGCTCGTGATAGAAGAAGTCCAGCGCCTGGGACCAGGTTACCCGCACGAAGCGGTTCTGGCCGCGCTCGTGGGTGTCGGACTGGTGGCCCTTGAGCAGCCAGTCCAGACGCACCATGGGGTAGCGGATGCGGGAGGGGTTGTAGACCACTTCACTCAGGGCCTTGAGCATCTCGGTCGGATGCTTGTCATGCTCGAACGGCAGGGTCTCGACCCAGCGGCCGCCCACCACACGGGCGCGGAAGGCACCCCAGTGGGAGCCGGACTGCACCAGTTTGTCGCCGGACTCGGCGGCCATCACGGCGCGACCGAGCAGGGAGGGGCCGATCAGGGCGCTGGCACCGCTGGCCAGCAAGCCACCCAGAAAACCACGACGGGAAATATTGATCATCTTGTTATTCCTTTCTCGAATCCGGAATTAGTGGCTGCCCTGACCACCGGTATCGGCGGCATGGTTTTGCAGGTACTTGAGCAGGGTGCGCTCCTCTTCCTTGCTCAGGCGGTAGTAGGCGGACATGGCCTTGAGACCCGAGATCCAGCCGTTGGCGGTGAAGTGAGCCGGATCCGGCGCCGCGTGGCAGGAGTTGCAGGTGGACTTGTACATCTCGCCGGCATAATCCCAGATCGGTTTGAGGGAGGATTCGAGGCCCTTGCCATCGACCCAGGCCTGCACCTGTACCTGTTCCCACTTGATATGGGTGGCGCTGTCGGTCTCCTGTTTCAGGATCTGCTCGTTGGCCCTGAGCTCGTCACGGATGGTGGCCACGAAGACCCGCTTGCCCATGTACTCGCTCAGCACCCGGCCCTTGCCTTCGGTTTCGCGCCAGCCTTCGATGGTCACCTTGAGGCGATCGCCGCTGCGGGCCACGACGTCGATGCGGGAGGCGGGCAGCAGCTTGCCGACCGGCTCGGTACTCTCTTCGCTTTCGTAGAGATCCTTCTCGCCCAGGGTGTAGAGGGTCTCGGCGGCCGGTGCCTCTTGCGCATCGCTTGCCAGGGTGGCGTAGGTGGCACGGAAGCCGCCCGCCATGTTCGGCAGCTCGTGGGCAATGCCCTTGTGGCACTCGATGCAGTTCATGTTCTTGGCGGCGGCATCCTTCATCGCCAGGGCGGCGGCGGGGGACTGTTTGGCGTGGTCCATGTTGTCGTAGCTGTGGCAGGACTTGCAGGTCTTGGAGTTCTGGCTGCTCATGCGGGCCCACACCTTCTCGGCCAGGTGCAGACGCCTGTCTTCAAACTTCTCCTGGGTGTCGATGCTGTGGCCTATGTACTGCTGATAGAGGTCGTTGGCCGCCTCCATCTTGCGGGCGACCTTGCCGACGAAGTCCTTCGGCTGATGGCAGTCGGTACAGATGGCCTGGACGCCGGAGGCATTCTTGAAGTGGATGGACTCCTTGTACTCGGGGTAGACGGTGTCCTTCATGGTATGGCAGGAGATGCAGAACTCGAGGGTACTGGTCTTCTCGAAGCCGTAGTGCAGGCCGACGCTGCCGGCCAGGGTGACCCCGACGCCCGCCAGCACCAGCGCCAGTACCGACCAGCGGCGGCTGGGGGTGCGCAGGAAATGCCACAGTTTTTTCATCATGTTCTCTCACATCACTTTTTTGATGGAGGCCATGATAGGGAGGCGTTGTGAACAGGGCTGCCGCCGAAAATTAACGAAATAGGGGTATTTATGAAAAATTATGAATAGAATAATCCTCCCATGTTGAACTCTGTCGAACCCTGCGGACCCTGCCCATGAGCCACCACATTCTGGTTGTTGAAGACGATGCCGTGACCCGCGAGAAGCTGACCGGCTATTTCGAGCGGGAGGGCTATCGGGTGACCGCGGTCGAGAACGGCCAGGAGATGCGGGCCGTGCTAGCAGCGCAGGAGGTGGCCCTGGTGATGCTGGACATCAACCTGCCGGGGGAGGATGGCCTGCTGCTGACCCGCGAGCTGCGCGCCCGCAGCACGGTGGGGATCATCCTGGTGACTGGCCGCAGCGATGCGGTGGACCGGATAGTGGGTCTCGAGATGGGGGCCGACGACTATGTCACCAAGCCGTTTGAGCTCAGGGAATTGCTGGTGCGGGTCAAGAACCTGCTGTGGCGCATTTCGTTGGCCGCAGCCCAGCCGAGTGAGCCGGCGGTGGCCGACGATGCGGTGCGCTTCGGCCCCTGGCGCTTCGACATTCCCCGCCGCCAGCTCAGCCGTGACGGGGTGCCGGTGCGCCTGACCAAGGCAGAATATGAGGTGCTGGTGGCCTTCATCGCCAACGCCGGGCGGGTGCTGAGCCGGGAGCGGATCCTGGCCCTCACCAGCCACCGGGGCGACGGCCCGAGCGATCGCACCATAGACGTGCTGATCCGCCGCCTGCGCGGCAAGATGGAGCAAGACCCCCGTGACCCGCAACTGTTCGTCACCGTACACGGGGAAGGCTACCTGTTCGCCGGCGAGCTGGCCGCCTGATCCTCAGCTTTGCGAGGCGCTCAGGCCGATGGCCGGGTGTCGAACTGCGGGCAGTCGTCCCCTATCTGGTGCCAGGGGGCCTTGGAGCCGACGAAGATGTGAAACGCGGGCGTCTGGCTCGGCGCCTCGTCCAGTATCCCCAGCCGTAGATTGATCTTGCCCGTGCTGCGCTTCTGGCTGAACAGGCTGGAGCCGCAGTGACGGCAGAAGGCGAGGCTGGTCTCGTCCGATTTCTGGTAGCGGCTGATGGCCTCGCTCCCCTTCACGATGGCCACCTTGTCGCCATCCAGCCCGCCGACGGAGGCGTAGTCCGCCCCGGAAAACTTGCGGCATTCGGAGCAATGGCAGTTGCCCATGTAGTCGAACTGATCTGGCAGGGTCAGGGCCACGGCGCCGCACAGGCAGCTCGCATGCAATGTGTTCATCTCTATCTCCTTGAGTGCTTGGTTAGTTGCCGCTGGCGTCGACGCCGACCCGGTAGACGGGGCGAAAGGTGCCATCGGACAGCGAATCGGCGGGATTGGCCAGGGGGGCCTCCAGGGTCAGGATGGGGGGCCCCATCACCCGCGGGCACTGCTGCTCGCCGGCCTCGGGACTTTGCAGCAGGCAGACTGCCTGGGCCAGTGCGAGGCGCCCCTGCTGGCGCATCTGGTCGCTGTTGGCGGCCAGAACCTTGCCCCGGCGCAGGCCGCGCTGCACCCCGTGGCTGAAGTAGGTGCTCAGCACTTTGGGACGATCGAGTTGGCGCTGCGCCAGCTCGTTGACCGCCACCTCGGCGGCGATGGCGCCCCCCACCAGATAGTCGAGGTCGGGGTGGCGGGCCAGGGTCTGCTGCACCAGGGTGCGCTGGATCTCGCGGCTGTTGTCACCGCGCGCCGTGGTCACCAGCCTGATGGCGCTGCCCTGGATGGCTGCAGCAAAGCCGGGCTCGACGAAGTTGTTGCCGCCACTCGCCTGCGGGCCGGGAAAGAGCGCCACCGTCACCGGCGGGCTGCCGGCAGGGTGGCGCAGTGCCAGCCAGTGGCCAATTTGCCAGCCCATCTGATACCAGGAGACCCCCACCTTGGCCTTGACCAGTCCGGCGGGCAGATCGTTGACCAGGCCGAACACCGGCAGCGGGCTGGCGCCGATCGCCTCGTCCAGCCCGTCGTAGCTCACCGCGCCGAGCAGGATGGCATCGCTCCCCTCGCTCACGCACTGCTGCAACTGCTGGCGCTGTTCGGCAAGGGCGCCGTAGCCCCCCGCCTCGTGGATGCGCAGCGTCACGCCGAGCCGTTTTGCCTCCTCCACCATGCCCTGATTGACCGACAGCCAGTAGGCGTCGCGCAGGTGGGGATAGAGGGCGCACAGGGTCAGTGGGCGCGTAACGGGGACGGGCCCTTGCCAGTTCAAACGGGCCGGCTTGCCGCCGAAGGCACCGTCCGGCCAGTGATCCACCTCGAAGGCGAGGACGCAGGCCGGGAGCAGGATGAGCAACAGGGAGAGACAGACGCTTCGCATGGCCGGGGGTTTTGTTAAAGTGTGGGGCCATATTATCCGGTCAAAGTCGACCACAACCAAGGTACTTCCCGTGAGAATCTTTTCCGGCCTGGGCGGCAAGCTGTTGCTGGCCTTCTCCCTGATGGCGCTGCTGACCCTGGGGGCCTCCCTGCTGGGGTGGTTCGGCCTCAGCCACCTGCGCCAGCTGGAGCAGGGGGTGCAGCAGACCCTGGCGGATCAGGAGCTGGCCCGCACCCTGGCGCGGCTCGGCGGCGAGATCCAGAGCTCCTCCCACCTGCTGGCCTCCGCGACCAGCGAGGGGGAGCGGGAGCATCAGGGGCGGTTGCTCACCCTGCAGGGGCAGCAGATGCAGCACGTGCTGGAGCAACTGGGCCATGGTGGCGGCAAGGCGGCGTCTGACGAGCTGCATCGCCTCAGCCAGACCATCATCGGCAACCTGGGCCAGCAGGGCTGGCTGGTGGGAGAGCGGCTCACGCTGATGGCCGAAGGAGGCGCGTTGCGCTCCCGGCTGGTGACGGCCGCCGGTCAGGTAGCGGAGCTGGCCAGGAGCCAGGTGGAGAACGCCGAAACCGTGATGGTGGCCGGGCTCGGCTCTCTCTATTCGCTGCAGGGGCGCCCAGCAGATGGGGCGATCGATCGGCTGCTGGAGCAGGATCTCGACTGGCTGGAGCAGATGACGGAGCTGCGCCACCGCACCCTGATGCAGCAGCAGCGCATCGAGGAGATCTGGCGCAGCGACCGGCAGGCCGGGCTGCTGACCCTGCTGCAGGAGGTGCGTCGTGAGCTGGCCATCCTGCGGCTGCGCGCCGGGGCGGTGACGGATCCGGCCCGTCGCCAGGCGGTGGAGCAGGCGCTGACCGTGCTGGAGCAGAGCGACCGACTGGTGCAGCTGCGCAGCGACTGGCTCGGCAAGGGGGAGGCGCTGCGGGTGCTAGCCGCCGCCAACGAGGCCCTGATGGAGAGCCTCAACCGCGAGGTCGGCACCCTGGTGAACCAGGCCCAGGACTCTCTGGGAGAGAGCCAGCAGGCTCTGAGCCAGCGCCTCAAGCTGCTGGAGCAGGCCCTGATGGTGATCGGCCTGCTTACCCTGGTGCTGCTCATCCTGCTGATGTGGCGCATGGTTTATGGTCGCATCGTCTGGCCGTTGCAGCATGCGGTCGCCGGGATGAGCCGGTTGGCCAGGGGGGATCTGGCGCCCCTGACGCCGGTCGGGGAGGCGGGGCGCGACGAGCTGGCTGAGCTGGGGCGGGCGCTGCAGGTGTTTCGCGACAACGCCATCGAGCTTGGCCGCTACCAGCGGGAGCTGGAGTCGCGGGTCGAGGAGCGCACGGAGCAGCTCAGCCACGCCAATGCGCGCCTCAACGAGGAGGTGGAGAAACAGCGGCTGGCTCGCGCCGAGGCGGAGCAGGCCAACCGGGCCAAGTCGGTGTTCCTCGCCACCATGAGCCACGAAATTCGCACCCCCATGAACGGCATCCTCGGCGGCCTCACCCTGCTGGAGGATACCCATCTTAGCGAGACCCAGCAGCGCTACCTGGCCGCCATCGAGCAGAGCGGTGAATCCCTGCTGGAGATCCTCAACGACATTCTCGACTACTCCAAGATCGAGGCGGGCCATGTGGAGGCGCGCCGCGAGCCCTTCTCCCTGCGCCCGCTGGCCGAGGAGCTGATCGCCCTGTTCGGGCCGAGGGCCGACGCGAAAGGGGTGACGCTGGTGCTGGAGTTCGCCCCCTCGCTCCCCCCCGTGGTGGAGGGGGATCTGGGCAAGCTGCGCCAGGTGCTCGCAAACCTTCTTGGCAATGCGGTCAAGTTCACCGGTGAGGGGCGCATCACCCTGGTGGTGGCGCCGCTCGCCTGTGCGGGTCCCTGCGCCGAGCCCTGCATCCGTTTCGTGGTGAAAGACACGGGCCCCGGCATCCCGTCCGGGGAGCAGGAGGCGGTGTTCGAGGCCTTCCACCAGCGCAAGCGGGACATGGGGCATCAGGGGGGGACGGGGCTCGGGCTTGCCATCAGCCGCCGGCTGGTGGCCGCCATGGGGGGAGAGCTCACGCTCTCCAGCGAACCGGGGCAGGGGTGTGAATTCAGCTTCAGCCTGCCGCTGCAGCGCTCGGCAGCCCAGCTGCCGGCCAGCGCCCAGCCGGTGCGCCTCGGCCAGCCGCGGGAGATCCTGCTGGTGGAGGACAACGAGATCAACCGGCTGGTGGCCCAGGGCATGCTGACGCGCCTCGGCCACCGGGTCACCCTGGCCGAGGACGGGCGCAGCGCGCTGGCGCGGGTGACCGAGCGTCCCTTCGAGCTGGCCCTGCTCGACATCAACCTGCCGGACATGGATGGCCCGACCCTGCGCGAGGATCTGGTGGCCATCAGCGAGGAGGAGCATGGCTGCGGCCTGCCCGCCATCGCCATCTCCGCCCAGATGTACCCCGAGGACGTGCGCACCTGCCTCACCGCCGGGTTCGCCGACTTTGTCGGCAAGCCGGTACGGCTGGCGGCCCTGGCCGCGGCCATCGACCGGCTGTATCAGGGGGAAGACGGGGGGGAGATGCCGGACGTGCCGGGCGACTCCGGGAGTGCTCCGGAGGCGGCGAACCCGATACTGGAGGCGGATCTGGCCCTGCTGGGCGGCCCGCGCATCCGCCAGCTGATCGGACTGTTTGCCTCCCAGGGGGCGGCCCTGGTGGCCGAACTGGCAAGCAGCGAGGGGGAGGCGCGGCGGGCGTTGGCCCACAAGCTCAAGGGGAGCGCCCTGGCGCTCGGGCTGGGCACCTTCGCGGCGCAGTGCGCCGCCGTGGAGGAGGGGGGCGGTGACCCGGCACGGCTGCCCATGTACTTTGACGAGGCGATGGCCGGTCTAGAGTCGTGGCAGGCGCGGCACCTGCCGCCGGCATAAGCAATCCCGTGGCGCCCGCTCTCAGGGGCTATTCCGCGTTGCGATAGAGCTCCTGCTTGCAGCGGGGGCAGATGTGCTGGCGCCGGTAATCCAGCTGGTGCACCAGACCGACTTCCAGCTGCTGGTGGTGACCGCAATGAATGCAAAAGACGATGTCGCCATCGGTGGCGCCGGGGTGGGCCGCCAGGTATTGCTCCCGGGTGGGCAGCGACTCCCAGCGGGTGACGCAGGCCCCCTTGCGGCTGCCGGTGTAATAGACCCAGTAGAAGAGAGCGAAGACCGCGACAATCAAGAACAGCATCAGGTGATCCATCATGGTGTTTCCCCTTGTGGTCCGGGATGAAAACGCATGGCGTGTGCCGCATCGGGCCGGGCGGATGCGACGCTCAATAAAATGTTATCTGTTAATAACCGCTGCAACCTTGATCTGGCCCCGGTTTTGCGGCCTGCGCGGGGGAGAGGGGCGAATCGGGAACCGCTGGGTGAGTGCCGGATGGCTCGAACCTGGAGGCCATGCGGATTTCGAGATTTGCGACGTATTTTACATTTTATAAACAATTTTTTGGGTGGTTGGACTGTCTCTTTGATCCAGCTCACGTTACAATGCGCGGGCCCACTTCACCTATCGCGCAAACGATTTTCAGGAGATAAACGGATGTTGAAACGTGACATGACCATCGCCGGCTATGATCCAGAGCTGTGGCAGGCCATCACAGACGAGACCCGTCGTCAGGAAGAGCACATCGAGCTGATTGCGTCCGAGAACTACACCAGCCCCCGCGTCATGGAAGCCCAGGGCTCCCAGTTGACCAACAAGTACGCCGAAGGCTACCCGGCCAAGCGTTACTACGGCGGTTGCGAGTATGTGGATGTGGTTGAAACCCTGGCCATCGAGCGCGCCAAAGAGCTGTTCGGTGCCACCTACGCCAACGTGCAGCCGCACTCCGGCTCCCAGGCCAACAGCGCCGTCTACATGGCCCTGCTGCAACCGGGCGACACCGTCCTCGGCATGAACCTGGCCCACGGCGGTCACCTGACCCACGGCTCCCCCGTCAACTTCTCCGGCAAGCTGTACAACATCATCCCCTACGGCATCGACGAGTCCGGCAAGATCGACTACGACGAGATGGAGCGCCTGGCCGTTGAGCACAAGCCGAAGATGATGATCGGCGGCTTCTCCGCCTACTCCGGCATCGTCGACTGGGCCCGCATGCGCGAAATCGCCGACAAGATCGGTGCCTACCTGTTCGTGGACATGGCCCACGTGGCCGGTCTGATTGCCGCTGGCGTCTACCCGAACCCGGTGCCCCACGCCCACGTGGTCACCTCCACCACCCACAAGACCCTGGCCGGTCCGCGCGGTGGTCTGATCCTCTCCGCCGCCGACGACGAAGATCTGTACAAGAAGCTGAACTCCGCCGTCTTCCCGGGTGGTCAGGGCGGCCCGCTGATGCACGTCATCGCCGGCAAGGCAGTGGCCTTCAAGGAAGCGCTGGAGCCCGAGTTCAAGACCTACCAGGCCCAGGTCGTGAAGAACGCCAAGGCCATGGCGGCGACCTTTATCGAGCGCGGCTACAAGATCGTCTCCGGCGGTACCGACAACCATCTGATGCTGGTTGACCTGATCGGTCGCGAGCTGACTGGCAAAGATGCCGATGCAGCCCTCGGCAAGGCCAACATCACCGTCAACAAGAACTCGGTACCGAACGACCCGCGTTCCCCGTTCGTGACCTCCGGCGTGCGTATCGGCACCCCGGCCATCACCCGCCGCGGCTTCAAGGAAGCCGAGTCCATCCAGTTGGCCAACTGGATCTGCGACGTGCTGGACAGCCACGACAACGAAGAAGTGCTGGCGACCGTGCGCGAGAAGGTGCTGGACATCTGCCGCCGCTTCCCGGTCTACGCATAATCAGCCTGACCTTCAGGTTGAAGACCAATGCCACCCTCGGGTGGCATTGTTTTTTGCAGCGTCTGGCAAGATGAGACAGAGGTGATCATGTGCGATGACATGGAAGAGGACGCGCTGGAGGCGTCACTGCGGCAGACGGTTCGAACCCAGTACCACTTTCGCGCCAGCGAACAGGGGCTGCTGGCCTGGGATGTGCGCCGCTTGATCCGGCTGAGCCGCAACCTGCCGGTGCAGGCGGTGGCACTCGGCGAGATTGCCGAGCTTGACCGCGACCTGGTACGGCCATGGCGACGCCACGCCCACGGTGCACAGCGTGGTGGCGCATTGCCAGCTCATGATGGCGGCGGATCTCGCCTATCCCATCCTGCTGGACAGCGCCGGCCGGGTGATGGATGGCATGCACCGGGTGGGCAAGGCGCTGATGCTGGGTCACAGCCATGTGGCTGCTCGCCGGTTCGCGGCGGATCCTGCCCCCGATTACCAGGATTGCGACCCCGAGGCGTTGCCCTATGACGACTGAGTCCTGCCCGAAGGTCTGGCTGGTTGTCCCTTGTTTTCATGGGCTTTTACCGGTTCTGGATGGCCGTGTTACACTGGCCGGCCTAGCGCCAGCCCCCGGGGCCCGCGCCCATTTTCATCCACGCCGGAGGTCAGATGCATTGCCCTTTCTGTAGTGCCGTTGATACCAAGGTGATCGATTCCCGTCTGGTGGCCGAGGGCCATCAGGTGCGCCGCCGTCGCGAATGCCTGCTCTGTCACGAGCGTTTTACCACCTTCGAAATGGCCGAACTGGTCATGCCCCGCGTCATCAAGTCCAACGGCTCCCGCGAGCCCTTCAACGAAGACAAGCTGCGTGCCGGCATTCTGCGGGCGCTGGAGAAGCGGCCGGTGAGCATGGAGGCCATCGAGAAGGCGGTCAACCACATCAAGTCCCGCCTGCGGGCCACCGGTGAGCGGGAGGTGGCCTCCCAGCTGGTGGGCAATCTGGTGATGGATGAGCTCAAGAGCCTGGACAAGGTGGCCTACATCCGCTTTGCCTCCGTCTACCGCAGCTTTGAAGACATTCGCGAATTCGGGGAAGAGATCGCCAAGCTGGAGAAGTAACGTCGGCCTGTCGCTCCTTATGTGAATAAGAGAGGGGCTGCCGTTGCGGCAGCGCCAGTTGTTACACCAGTGAGACATCCAGATAGCGCATCGTTGCACTGGTGAAAAAGTATGAGGGCGTGCGGCCGCATCCTGCGATGTGTGTGCCCGTCGCCATGGCGTCAGATGCCATGGCCGATCTGCCCGATAAGGCGTGCTGCAAGCGCGTACACCCTATTTTCTTGTCCCATCGGATGGCCGTGCCACGGGGGACAGGTTGCTGGACACAGGAGCCCGGATGTTTAGTCAAGACGATTACCAATGGATGAGCCGGGCCCTCGAACTGGCCCGGCGCGGCCGTTACACCACGGCTCCCAACCCCTGCGTCGGCGCCGTGCTGGTGAAGGCCGGCGTGGTGGTGGGGGAGGGCTGGCACAAGCGGGCCGGTGAGCCCCATGCCGAGGTCTATGCCCTGCACGCGGCAGGGGAAGAGGCCCGCGGTGCCACCGCCTATGTGACCCTGGAGCCCTGCTCCCATCATGGTCGCACGCCGCCCTGCGCCGAGGCGCTCATCAAGGCCGGGGTGACCCGGGTGGTGGCTGCCATGGTGGATCCCAATCCCCAGGTGGGCGGGCGCGGCCTGCGGATGCTCTCCGAGGCGGGGATCAAGACCGATTTCGGCCTGCTGGCCGCGGAAGCCGAGGCCCTCAATCCCGGTTTCTTCAAGCGGATGCGCACCGCGTTTCCGCTGGTGACGGTCAAGCTGGGGGCGAGCCTGGATGGTCGCACCGCCATGGCGAGTGGCGAGAGCCAGTGGATCACCTCTCCGGAGGCGCGCCGGGACGTGCAGCGGCTGCGGGCCCGTCACGATGCAGTCCTCTCCAGCGCCGAAACCGTGCTGGCGGATGGCGCCTCCCTCACCGTGCGCTGGGACGATCTGCCCCCCTCGGTCAAGGCGGTCTATCCCAAAGAGACCCTGCGCCAGCCACTGCGGGTCATCGTGGATTCGCAAAACCGGCTCACCCCGGATCTGCCCCTGTTCCAGAGCGAGAGCCCGGTACTGCTGGCCCGCCACAAGGCATCCGGTGAGTGGCCCGCCTGGGTGCAGCAGTTGGAAGTGCCGCTGCTGGATGGCAAGCTGGATCTGGTCAGTCTGTTCATGCTGCTGGCCAAACAGAACGTCAACTCGGTACTGGTGGAGGCGGGGCCACGGCTGTGCGGCGCCCTGCTGGAGAAGGGGCTGGTGGACGAGCTTGTGCTCTATCAGGCGCCCAAACTGATGGGGGATGAGGGGCGCGGCCTGTTCCATCTGCCGGGGCTGACCCGGCTGTTCCAGGCCCCCAAACTCAACCTCAAGGATGTGCGCATGCTTGGCCAGGATATTCGCATCACTGCGAAAATAGCCTGATTTTTCAATGTTCACGGGGGCATCCGTCGCCCCCGTCATCAGCAAGGTGATCTGCATGTTTACCGGAATTATCGAAGCGGTGGGAACCCTGGCCGAGCTGCGTCGCCAGGGGGAGGACATGGCCCTCACCGTGCACGCGCCGACCCTGGACTTCAGTGACGTCAAGCTGGGCGACTCCATCGCCACCAACGGCGTCTGTCTCACCGTGGTGGCGCTCGGGGATCACAGCTACACCGCCGACGTCTCCCTGGAAACCCTCTCCCGCACCGGTTTTTCTGCCGCCAAGGTGGGAGATCCGGTCAACCTCGAGAAGGCGTTGATGCCCACTTCCCGCCTCGGCGGCCACCTGGTCTCCGGCCACGTGGACGGCATCGGCGAGGTGAAGAGCAAATCGTCCAGCGGCCGCGCCATCGAATACTGGATCAAGGCGCCGGGGGAGCTCTCGCGCTACATCGCCGAGAAGGGCTCCATTGCGGTGGATGGCATCAGCCTCACCGTCAATGCGGTTCAGGGGGATCTGTTCCGGCTGACCATTGTGCCCCACACCGCCCAGGAGACCACCATCGCCCGCTGGAAACCCGGCTACCGGGTCAATCTCGAGGTGGACCAGATAGCCCGCTATCTGGAGCGGCTGATGACGGGCAAGCGCGAGGAGAGCAGTGCCTCTACCCTGACCCTGGAAAAGCTGGCCCAGTCCGGATTCTTGTGAGCCGTTTTGACGGGAAAACGCGGTTCTGTGATCCCGCGCGGATTGAAACGGGGCCGCGTGCCCCCATCTAGAGCACAATACGCAGTATCAAGTCGAGCCGACTGGCTCAATCCCCAAGCATGTTGATGGAGTAGCCCATGGCGCTGAGCACGACCCAGGAAATCATTGCCGATATCAAGGCTGGCAAGATGGTGATCCTGATGGATGACGAAGACAGGGAGAACGAAGGGGACCTGATCATGGCCGCCTCCTGTGTCCGCCCGGAAGACATCAACTTCATGGCGCGCTACGGTCGTGGCCTCATCTGCCTGACCCTGACCCGGGATCGCTGCAAGCAGCTGGCGCTGCCGCTGATGGTCGATCGCAACAATGCCCAGTTCTCCACCGCCTTCACCGTCTCCATCGAGGCGGCGGAAGGGGTGACCACTGGCATCTCCGCCGCCGACCGCGCCGTCACTGTACAGGCCGCGGTGGCGCCCCATGCCAAGGCCGCCGATCTGGTGCAGCCCGGCCACATCTTCCCGCTGATGGCGCAGGATGGCGGTGTGCTGACCCGCGCCGGCCACACCGAAGCGGGCTGCGATCTGGCCCGGCTGGCCGGCTTCGAGCCTGCCTCCGTCATCGTCGAGATCCTCAACGAAGACGGCACCATGGCCCGGCGCCCGGATCTCGAGATCTTCGCCGAGCAGCACGGCATCAAGCTCGGAACCATCGCCGACCTTATCGAATACCGCAACCAGCACGAGACCACGGTAGAGAAAGTGGCCGAGTGCAAGTTGCCCACCGAATACGGCGAGTTCGACCTCGTCACCTTCCGCGACACCATCGACAACCAGGTGCACTTCGCCCTGAAGAAAGGGGACGTGAAGGCCGACCAGCCGACCCTGGTACGGGTGCACCTGCACGACGTGCTGAGCGATCTGCTGCTCACCGACCGCCACAGCGCCCGCAGCTGGCCGCTGCCCAAATCCATGGCCCGCATCGCCGACGAGGGCGGGGTGCTGGTGATCCTGGGGGCGGAAGCCCATGGCGCCGAGCTGCTGGCCAGGGTCAAGGGTTTTGAAGCCGCCGACAAGGGGCTGGCACCGGAAGGGGCCAAGTGGCAGGGCACCTCGCGCCGGGTCGGGGTCGGTTCCCAGATCCTCAAGGCGCTGGGGGTCGGCAAGATGCGCCTGTTGAGCTCCCCCAAGAAGTACCATGCCCTCGGTGGCTTTGGTCTGGAAGTGGTGGAGTACGTCGGCGAGTAAGCGCTGCGTATGGTTGAATTCATCACCATGGCCGCCCGTTGCGGCCATGGTTTTTGTCGCGGCTCTGTTGTGCTAGAATGCGTGCACTTTTGAGCCCGGCCCCTAATTGATTGCACAGAGACAGGATTTCCAATGAAGATTATCGAAGGAAATATCGCCGCTCCCGAGGCGCGTGTTGCTATTGTCGTTGCCCGTTTCAACAGCTTCATCAATGACAGCCTGGTGAACGGCGCGCTGGACGTGCTGAAGCGTCAAGGTCAGGTCCAGGAGAGCAATCTGACCCTGGTGCGCGTACCGGGGGCCGTCGAAATTCCCCTGGCGGCCAAGAAGCTGGCCAAGAGCGGTCAATACGACGCCATCGTCGCACTCGGCACCGTCATCCGCGGCGGTACCTACCACTTCGAACTGGTAGCGAGCGAGAACGGCAAGGGTCTGGCCCAGGTGATGATGGAATACGACATTCCCGTTGCCTTCGGCGTGCTGACCACCGAAAACATTGAACAAGCCATCGAACGCGCCGGTACCAAGGCGGGTAACAAGGGTGCAGAGGCTGCACTGAGCGCGCTCGAAATGATCAACGTCCTGAAACAACTGGACGTGTAACGAGGAGAAATGCATTGAAACCGTCCGAGCGCCGTAAGGCCCGCCATTGCGCCACCCAGGCCATCTACCAGTGGCAGATGACCCAGGCCAACGTGGGCGACATCGAAGAGCAGTTCAAGATCGATCAGGACACCAAGGGTGTGGACCTGAACTATTTCCGCGATCTGCTGTTCGGGGTAGCGGTCCACTGCAACGAGCTGGACAAGGTGTTCGCGCCTTTCCTCTCCCGTCCGCTGGAAGAAGTGGACATGGTGGACAAGGCGATCCTGCGTCTGGCGACCTACGAGCTGACCCGTCGTGAAGATGTGCCGCCACGCGTGGTGATCAACGAAGCGATCGAGCTGGCCAAAGCCTTCGCCGCCGATGACAGCCACAAGTTTGTCAACGGCGTCCTGGACAAGGTGATCAAGACGCTGCCCAAGCGTTGATCCTGCTGTCCGTCAGCAATTAAGAGAGGAGCCAGCTTATTGCTGGCTTTTTACTGTATGGGTGAATTTGAGCTGATTGAGAAGTACTTCAAGGCCCCCCACGCCCGCAAGGACGTGGTGATGGGCCCTGGAGATGACTGTGCCCTGCTGACCCTGCCCCCCGACGCCCAGTTGGCGGTGAGCACGGACACCCTGGTGAGCGGCGTGCACTTCTTCCCCGACATGGATCCGGTGGATCTCGGCTACAAGGCGCTGGCGGTCAATCTCTCCGATCTGGCCGCCATGGGGGCCGAGCCGCGCTGGGTCTCCCTGGCCCTGACCCTGCCCGCCATCAACGAGCGCTGGGTCGCCGGTTTCGCCGAAGGGTTCCTCGAGCTCGCCGAGTACTACAACGTGGCGCTGGTGGGGGGAGACATGACCCGCGGGCCCCTCTCCATCACCGTCTCGGTGAAAGGATCGGTCCCGGCAGGTCGCGCCCTGATGCGCAGCGGCGCCAAGGCCGGTGACGGGGTCTACGTGACCGGTACCCTGGGGGATGCCGCCCTGGCGCTCTCCCACCTGCTGGGCAAGCGCACCCTCAACGAGAACCAGCTGGCGGCCGTGCTGCCGCGCCTCGACCATCCCCATCCCCGCATCCTGGCCGGTCAGGCCCTGCGCGGGCTGGCCAGCAGCGCCCTGGATCTCTCCGACGGCCTGGCGTCTGATCTCGGCCACATCCTCAAGGCGTCCGGCGTGCGGGCCCAGATCGATCTCGATCTGCTGCCCCTCTCCCCCGTGTTGCAGGATGCGGTGCCGGCCATGGATGCCTGGCAGCTGGCCCTGGCCGGGGGCGACGACTACGAGCTCTGCTTCACCGTGCCCCAGGAGCATCACGGCGCCCTGGACACGGCGCTGGCCAATTGTGGCGTGAAGTTCACCCGCATCGGTCGCATCCTGGCCGGGGAGCCTGGCATCGACTACCTGCAGGACGAACAACCCGTCGAACTGCACCTCAAGGGCTGGGATCACTTCGCATGATGTCTTTCAAGATAAAGCCCGAACTGACGCGGCTGAACCTTAAAAACCCGCTCCACTTCCTTGCGGTTGGGTTTGGCTCCGGCCTCTCCCCCAAGGCGCCGGGCACCATGGGGACCCTGGCAGCCATCCCGCTCTATCTGTTGGTGAGCGGGCTGCCGACCTCCTGGTTCATCGTCCTGCTGGTGGTGGGTTTCGTGGCGGGCATCCGCATCTGCCAGAGCGCCACCGACGCCATCGGGATGCCGGATCACGGGGCTATCGTCTGGGACGAGGTCATCGGATTCGGGGTCACCATGATTGCGGCCCCGGCCGGCTGGGAGTGGGTGCTGGCGGGTTTCGTGCTGTTTCGCCTGTTCGACGTGCTCAAGCCCTGGCCCATCTCCTGGTTCGATCGCCGCATTCACGGCGGGCTTGGCATCATGCTGGACGATCTCATCGCCGGCCTGTTTGCCCTGGCCTGCATGCAACTGCTTGCCCACTGGTGAGGGGAGGCGGCTCCCGAACGCCCGTCTCGTTGTTTTTTCACTCATCTCCTCTTGCAAAGAGGTCGGATATACCGCACACGCAGGCCCTGAGGGGCCTGCGTTTTTTTGTATGCAATCCCTCCCGGCTTGCCGTGCCGGCGGGCCTGTGGCCCAGGTTGATCCTTCTGCATTGTCCCTATTTAGCTCTGCCTATTTTTCCTTACTCCAGATATGCTGCCGTCAAAAAATCATTTCACATAAATATTCACTACTCATTCGAAGCTGGCCAGCATAATGCTGATAGTGAATAAGATGGTTTGTTGCTATTTTGTTGAAACATAATTGGTTGATGGTCTCGCATTGCCAGCGTAATCTCTGGTAATGTGACTTTTATCGACATTTTAACCCCAGGGTGTCGGCATTCTCTGGGCAAAGTATTGCGAAATTGTATAACTGGATCATTTACACCCGCGGGCAAACCGACTAATTTACTCGCGGGTTATTCCAAAAAAATGCAAAAAACCCGCCCGGATCGCTGGTTTGGCTGCCTCATTGATTGAGCGTTAATTACACAACAACGGCTCTCGAGCAGTACCAAGGCACAACCAGCATCTGCGGCTGATTTACGGACGAATTATTTGGGACGGATGTCCCCCGCAGAGGTAACCATGTCCTTGCTTGAAGTAAAGAACTTGCGGATCGAGTACCCCTCCCGCTACGGGGTGCTTGCCGCGGTCAAGGATCTCTCTTTTTCTGTTGAAAAGGGCGAGATCGTCGGCGTCGTCGGTGAGTCCGGCGCTGGCAAATCCACCATCGGCAACGCCGTCATCGATCTGTTGAGCCCGCCCGGTCGCATCGCCCGTGGTGACATCTACCTCAACGGCGAGCTCATCTCCGGCAAGAGCCAGAACGAGATGCGGGCCATTCGCGGCTCGCGCATCGGTTTCATCTTCCAGGATCCCATGACCTCCCTCAACCCGCTGTTCACCGTGGAGCAGCAGCTGGTGGAGACCATCCTCGCCAACACCGACCTGTCTCGCGAGGCGGCCTTTGCCAAGGCCCTCGAGCTGATGGGGGCGGTGGGGATCCCGAACCCGGATGTGCGCATCAAGCAGTATCCTCACCAGTTCTCCGGTGGCATGCGCCAGCGGGTGGTGATCGCCATCGCCCTCTCCGGGGATCCCGAGCTCATCATCGCCGATGAGCCGACCACGGCGCTGGACGTCTCCATCCAGGATCAGATCCTCCAGCTCATCCGCAACCTGTGCAAAGAGCGCCAGGTCGGCTGCATGCTGGTGACCCATGACATGGGGGTGGTCTCCAACGTCACCGACAAGGTGGCGGTGATGTACCGCGGCGATCTGGTGGAGTTCGGCACCACCGAACAGGTGCTGGGCCGCCCCAATCACCCCTATACCCGCAGCCTCATCTCGGCGGTTCCCCGCTCGGATGTGAAGCTGGTGCGCTTCCCCCTGGTCTCCTATATCGAGGATGCCGGTGCGGCGGATACCAGCATCGATCTCAAGACCCACTGGCTCGGCCAGAGTCAGGACGAGCGCACCTATGAAGGCGCGCTGTTGCGGGTGGAGAACGTGGATCTGAAGTTCGTCACCAAGGATTCCATCTTCCCGAGCCGCCGCCAGTACGTGCGCGCCTGCAACAACATCAGCTTCGAGATCTTCGAGGGTGAGACCTTCGGTCTGGTGGGGGAGTCGGGCTCCGGCAAGTCCACCATCGCCCGTGCCATCACCGGGCTCTATCCGCCCGACACCGGCAAGATTGTCTTCGAGGGGATCGATCTCACCGCCCTGAAAGGGGAACACGAGCGTCGCCCCCTGCGCCGCCAGATGCAGATGGTGTTCCAGAACCCGTACTCTTCGATGAACCCGCGCATGAAGGTGCGTGACATCATCGCCGAGCCGATCCGCTTCCACCGCCTCGCCGAGAGCGAGCGGCAGATAGAGCAGATCGTCGGGGACCTGCTGGATCACGTGGGCCTGGGCCGCGGCGCCGGGGTCAAGTATCCCCATGAGTTCTCCGGTGGTCAGCGCCAGCGCATCTCCATTGCCCGCGCCCTGGCGACCCGCCCGCGCTTCCTCATCTGCGACGAGCCCACCTCGGCGCTGGATGTCTCGGTGCAGGCCCAGATCCTCAACCTGCTCAAAGACTTGCAACAGGAGCTTGGGCTCACCATGCTGTTCATCAGTCACGATCTGCCGGTCATCCGCCAGATGTGCGACCGCATCGGTGTGATGCAGCACGGTCATCTGGTGGAAGTGGCCGAGACCGAGAAACTGTTCACCAATGCCGAGCATGAGTACAGCCGCAAGCTGATCTCCCTCATGCCGGAATTCAAGGGAATGTCCCGCGAGGGGCTGGAAATCGCAAGCTAGGAAAGCACCGGTTCGCCGGTTTGTCTGTCAATAAAAAGCCAAAAGCATGGAGAAAGACATGAAGAAAGGATTATCCAAGATCGCCATGGCGCTGTTCGCCGCTGGTCTCGCGTTCAACGTTTCTGCTGCCGACATCAAGGTCGCCGTCGCGTCCGACGCCACCTCGCTGGACCCGCAGGAGCAGCTCTCCGGTCAGACCCTGGAGATGTCTCACCTGGTGTTTGACCCCCTGATGCGTTACACCCAGGATCTGCAGTTCGAGCCGCGTCTGGCCGAGAAGTATGAGCGCATCGACGACAAGACCGTCCGTTTCCACCTGCGCAAGGGTGTGAAGTTCCACTCCGGCAACGACTTCACCGCCGATGACGTGGTATGGACCGTCAACCGTCTGAAGGCCTCCCCGGACTTCAAGGCGATCTTCGACCCCATCGCCGAAGCCAAGAAGGTGGATGATTTCACCGTGGATCTCGTCACCGCCAAGCCGTTCCCGCTGGTACTGCAGACCGTCACCTACATCTTCCCGATGGACTCCAAGTTCTATAGCGGCAAGACCGAGGCGGGCAAGGACAAGGCCGAGATCGTGAAGAACGGTGACTCCTTCGCCTCCACCAATGTCTCCGGTACCGGTCCGTTCAGCGTCAAGTTCCGCGAGCAGGGCGTGAAGCTGGAATACGTGCGCAACGCCAACTACTGGGACAAGGCCTCCAAGGGCAACGTCGAAAACCTGACCGTGGTACCGATCAAGGAAGACGCCACCCGTGTTGCAGCCCTGCTGGGCGGCGACGTGGACATGATCTACCCGGTTGCCCCGAACGATCTGGAGCGCGTGAAGAACGGCAAGGATTCCCAGCTGGTCACCCTGTCCGGTACCCGTGCCATCATCATCGAGCTGAACCAGAACACCAACCCGGCGCTGAAAGACAAGCGCGTGCGTCAGGCGATCAACTACGCCATCAACCAGGTGGGCATCGTTGACAAGATCAACAAGGGCTTCGGTACCCCGGCCGGCCAGCTGAGCCCGAAAGGCTACGCAGGCTACAACGAGGCGCTCAAGCCCCAGTATGATCTGGCCAAGGCCAAGGAGCTGATGAAGGAAGCCGGTTACGAGAAGGGCTTCAAGATGAGCTTCATCTCCCCGGCTGCCCGCTACGTCAACGACGTCAAGATTGCCCAGGCCGTCTCCGCCATGCTGTCCAAGATCAACATCAAGGTGGATCTGAAGACCATGCCGGTGGCCCAGTACTGGCCGGAGTTTGACAAGTGCGCCGCTGACATGCAGCTGATCGGCTGGCACTCCGACACCGAAGACAGTGCGAACTTCTTCGAGTTCCTGACCTTCACCAAGGATGCCAAGACCGGCATGGGTCAGTACAACTGCGGCGGTTATGCCAACGCAGAAGCTGACAAGATGGTGATGGAAGCCAACACCGAGACCGATCCTGCCAAGCGTGCCGCCATCCTGCAGAAGGTGGAAGCCATGCTGATCGACGACGCTGCCTATGTGCCGCTGCACTGGGAAGACCTGGCCTACGGTGCCAAGAAGAACGTCGACATCAAGCCGGTGGTCAACGTGATGAACTTCCCTTATCTGGGTGACCTGGTGGTCAACAAGTAAGCGAAGCGTTTAAGGAAGGACCCGGCGGGGCACCCATGGTTGCCCCGCCATTAACAGAAGCCTGTGCCAAGACACAGGCCACGTAGAAGGACAAGCATGTTTACATTCCTGCTGAAACGGTTCTATCAGGCCGTGATAGTGATGTTCGTCATCAGCCTGGTCGCCTTCTCCATCCAGGACAACCTGGGGGATCCGCTGCGCGAGCTGGTGGGACAATCCGTCTCCGAGTCCGTGCGCCAGGAGCTGCGCGACAAGATGGGACTCAATGATCCCTTCCTCGTGAAATACAGCCGCTTCTTGAAGAACGCGGTACACGGGGATCTGGGCACTTCCTATTTCTTCAAGCGACCAGCCCTCGAGGTTATCCTCGACAAGCTGGTGGCTACCCTTGAGCTGGTGTTTGCCGCCGCGCTCATCATCGTCGTGGTCTCCATTCCGCTGGGGGTTTATTCGGCGATAAGACCGCGCAGTTTCCTGACCAAGCTCATCATGGCGGTGAGCAGCATCGGCATCTCGATCCCGGTCTTCCTGACCGCCATCATGCTGATGTACCTCTTCTCCATCCAGCTGGGCTGGCTGCCGGCCTATGGCCGTGGCGAGACTTACAACCTGCTGGGCTGGGAGTCGGGATTCTTTACCTGGGACGGTATCCTGCACCTGGTGCTGCCTGCGGTCTCCCTCTCGTCCATCATGCTGCCGCTGTTCATCCGGCTGGTGCGCTCGGAGATGCTGGAGCAGCTCTCCTCCGAGTACGTCAAGTTTGCCCGTGCCAAGGGGCTGGACAACAACAAGGTCTACTACCAGCACGCCCTGAAGAACACCATGCTGCCGGTCATCACGGTGGGCGGTGTGCAGATCGGGACCATGGTGGCCTACACCATCCTGACCGAGAGCGTGTTCCAGTGGCCGGGGACCGGCTTCCTGTTCCTTGAGGCGATCCACCGGGTCGATACGCCGCTGATCACCGCCTACGTCATCTTCGTCGGCCTCATTTTCGTGGTGACCAATACCCTGGTCGACCTGCTCTACGGGTTGATCAACCCGACCGTCAACCTGACCGCCAAGGGGTAACAGATGACTAACGCTGTAACTGCAAGCCCAAGCCGTTGGGCACGCTTCAAAAATTCCGACATCGTCTACTACTTCCTGCGGGACAAGGTAGCCATGTTCAGCTTCGCGGTGTTTGTGGTCTTCGTGCTGGCGGCTCTGCTGGCACCCTGGATCGCACCGCACAACGTCTATGACCAGACCAGCTTCGATCTGATGGATGCGGAGCTGCCCCCCTCCTGGCTGGAAGGGGGCGAGGCCCGCTTCTGGCTCGGGACCGACAACCAGGGACGCGACATCTGGAGCACCATCCTCTATGGCGCCCGCATCTCGCTGACCATTGGTCTGTTCGCGGTGGGGCTGCAGCTGGTGCTCGGTATCGTCATCGGTCTGATGGCCGGTTACTTTGGTGGTCGCATCGACAACCTGCTGATGCGCTTTGCCGATGTGCAGCTGTCGTTCTCCACCATGATGGTGGCGATCATCATCTCCGCCATCTTCCAGGCGACCTTTGGCTCCGAGTTCTACTCGAAGTTCGCCATCCTGATGCTGGTGGTGATCATCGGTATCGCCGAGTGGCCCCAGTATGCCCGGACGGTACGCGCCTCCGTGCTGGCGGAGAAGAAGAAGGAGTATGTGGAAGCAGCTCAGGTGATGGGGTTCCGCGCCCCGCGCATCATGTTCCGCCATATTCTGCCGAACTGCCTGTCACCCATCCTGGTCATCTCCACCGTGCAGGTGGCGAACGCCATCATGAGCGAGGCGGCCCTCTCCTTCCTGGGCCTGGGGATGCCGGTTGATCAACCGTCCCTGGGGTCGCTCATCAGTGTGGGCTTCAACTACATCTTCTCCGGATCCTGGTGGATCACTGCCTTCCCGGGCCTCTGCCTGGTGGTGCTGGTGCTGGTGATCAACCTGCTGGGTGACTGGCTGCGGGATGTGTTCAACCCGAAGATCTACAAGGGCTGATAAACCTATCCACGAACTGGCTGCGAGGCCGTGATCAAGGTTCATGTGCTGCTCACTTATGTGGAATCAGGAGTGCTCATGTATGTCTCGGTTCCTGAGCGGCTTGTAACCTTGTTGACGGCCTTCTCGCGACAGTGTGTGAGCAGGGTTGGTCTGGCACAGTGAATAACAAAAAAAAGGCGCCATAAGGCGCAATGCTGTTCACTTAAGAGAATTTGAGTTCCAGTCCACGTAGTATCAGGACAAAAAAGCGAGGGAGGCATGATGCCTCCCTCTTTCTATTGCAAGCCCCGCTGGATAAAGACTGGAGGAAGATCGACTGGACACAGCCTTGCCCCCTCAACTCAAATCCAATTTATGAATAATCAGTCAAAAAAGTGCTTATCTGAACAGCATTGGCCATAAGGCGCCCTTTTTATTACTTGCAATAACCCTTGTCAGGCCTGCAGCCAGCTCTCGATGCGGGTCTGAATGCCCACGCTGTCCAGCCCCAGCAGGGCGTAGATCTCATCCTGGGTGCCCTGCTCGATGAAGCGATCCGGCAGGCCGAGGTTGAGCACCGGTTTGCACTGCTTGCAGCCCATCAGCAGCTCGTTCACCGCAGAGCCTGCACCGCCCATGATGGCGTTGTCCTCGAGGGTGACGAACTGATCGTGGGAGGCGGCCAGAGAGAGCACCAGCGCCTCGTCCATGGGTTTGACGAAGCGCATGTCCACCAGGGTGGCATCCAGCGCCTCTGCGGCTGCTCTGGCCTGTTGCAGCAGGGTGCCGAACGCCAGGATGGCGGTCCCCTTGCCCTCGCGAACGACACGTCCCTTGCCGAGGGGCAGGGCCTGCATCTCGCTCTCGGCCTGGATACCGGTGCCGCTACCACGGGGGTAGCGCACCGCCACTGGTCCGTTGCACAGATAGCCGGTGTAGAGCATCTGGCGGCACTCGTTCTCGTCGGACGGGGTCATCACCACCATGTTGGGCACGGTGCGCAGGAAGCTGATGTCGAACGCCCCCTGATGGGTCGGGCCGTCGGCCCCCACCAGACCGGCCCGGTCGATGGCGAAGAGCACCGGCAGGTTCTGCAGCGCCACGTCGTGGATCAGCTGGTCGTAGGCCCGCTGCAGGAAGCTCGAATAGATGGCGACCACGGGTTTCTGGTCGGCGATGGCGAGACCGGCGGCGAAGGTGACCGCATGTTGCTCGGCGATGGCCACGTCGAAGTAGCGATCCGGATATTGCTGGCTGAATTTCACCAGACCGGAGCCTTCGCGCATGGCGGGGGTGATACCGACCACGCGCTCATCCTTGGCGGCGATATCGCACAGCCACTGACCGAAGATGGCGGAGAAGGTGGGTTTGCCACCGGCGCTCTTGGGCAGGGCACAGTCATCCGGGTTGAATTTGGGGACGGCGTGATAGCCGATGGGATCTTTTTCCGCCGGCTCGTAGCCCTTGCCCTTCTTGGTCTTGACGTGCAGCAGCTGGGGACCCTTGAGGTTGCGCATGTTGCGCAGGGTTTCGACCAGGGCATGGATGTCGTGACCGTCGATGGGGCCGATGTAGTTGAAGCCGAACTCCTCGAACAGGGTGCCGGGCACCACCATGCCCTTGAGGTGCTCCTCGGCCCGCTTGGCGAGCTCCTTGACCGGCGGCAGACCCGCCAGCACCTTCTTGCCTCCCTCGCGAATGGTGGTGTAGAGCTTGCCGGACATCAGCCTGGCGAGGTGATTGTTCAGGGCTCCCACGTTCTCGGAGATGGACATCTCGTTGTCGTTGAGCACCACCAGCATGTCCTTGTGGACATCGCCGGCGTGATTGAGGGCCTCGAAGGCCATGCCGGCGGTGATGGCGCCATCACCGATGACCGCGACCACCTTGCGGCCAAGCCCTTCGCTCTCGGCCGCCACCGCCATGCCGAGCGCTGCCCCGATGGAGGTGCTGGAGTGGCCCACGCTGAGCACGTCGTACTCGCTCTCTTCCCGCCAGGGGAAGGGGTGCAGGCCATCTTTCTGGCGAATGGTGTGAATGCGCTCCCGTCGTCCGGTCAGGATCTTGTGGGGATAGGCCTGGTGGCCTACGTCCCACACCAGCCGATCGAAGGGGGTGTTGTAGACATAGTGCAGGGCAACCGTCAGCTCGACGGTGCCAAGGCCGGAGGCGAAGTGGCCGCTGGAGCGGCTCACCGAGCGCAGCAGATACTCGCGCAGCTCGTTGCACACCACGGGCAGCCGCTCGAAGGGGAGGGATCGCAAATCGACCGGCGTGTCTGCGAGGGCCAGGTTGGGGAAATCGCTAATATCAACGCTCATATTGTTACTGTTATCCAGCGTTTAGTGGGTTCGCTCGATGATGTAATCGGCAAACGCTTCCAGAATGTCGGTATTGTAGGGCAAGGATTGCAGGGCTGTTAAGGCCTTGTCATGCAGTTCGCGAGCCAGCTCACGGGCATTGTCGAGTCCGAGCAGGGCCGGATAGGTACTCTTTTCCAGCGCCAGATCCGAGCCTTGCGGCTTGCCCAGGGTGGCAGTATCGCCCGTGATGTCGAGGATGTCGTCCTGCACCTGGAAGGCGAGTCCGATGGCGGCGGCATAGGTTTGCAGGGCGGTGAGGGTGGCGGGGTCCACGTCAGCCTTGCACAGGGCGCCGAGGGTCACGGCGCACTCGATGAGGGCCCCGGTCTTGTGGCGGTGCACCTGCTCCAGCTCGGCGAGGCTGATCCGGCGCCCTTCGGCGTCCAGATCCAGTGCCTGACCGCCGCACATGCCGAGATAGCCGGACGCGCGGGCCAGGGCACTCAGCATCCGCACCCGGTTGGCCATCAATGTATCGGGCATGGGGTGGTCGGCCAGAATGGAAAACGCCAGGGTCTGCAGGGCATCGCCCGCCAGGATGGCTGTGCCTTCATCGAAGGCCTTGTGTACGGTGGGCTGACCACGACGCAGGTCGTCGTCGTCCATGGCGGGCAAGTCGTCGTGCAGGAGGGAGTATGCGTGAATGCACTCCACGGCGGCGGCGGGGCCATCCAGCAGTTCGCTCTTGACGCCCAGCATCTCGCCAACGGCATAGACCAGGAAGGGGCGCACCCGTTTTCCACCGAGCAGCAGGCCGTATTTCATCGCGTCCCGCAAACGTGGCGCCATGGCGGGCAGGGCGTCAAGCTGTGCCGAGAGGCAATCGTCGATGCGGCGCCGATGCAGGCGGGAGAAATCGTCCAGGGTCACTCACTCCTCTCCTTGTTCTGCTCGAAAGGGGACCGCTTGCTCGCTGCCATCGGCCTGGGTCAGGAGGATCTGGATCTTCTGTTCGGCCTGTTCCAGCTTCTGCTGGCCGGCACGCACCAGATGGATGCCCTGTTCGAATTGTTTGAGTGCCTCCTCGAGGGGGAGCGAGCCCTGTTCGAGTTGATGCACTATGGTTTCCAGCTCTTCCAGGGTGGCATCAAAACTCAGACGGTCGATTTTTTTACTGGCCATGTCCATCCTCGGGGATTGAAAAAAACGGCTCATCTTAACATCGACCGGCCACAGGGGGGAGGCAGAAAAACGCGGCGTCCTCAAACTATCCTGACCCTGGCCGATAAGAACGGGCATGCAACCACGCATTGCCGATCGGCGATTGCGGTGTACCGGGCTTGCTGCCGGGGACGCAATAGCAGAAAATTCAACGCAATATAATTAGACGGCACGTTCGGCGACAGGAGTAGGGATGTGGATTTAGGGAGTCTGATAGGCTTAGTGCTGGGGTTCGGGGTCGTGGTGTACGGCATGTTGCTGGGCGGCCCCATGAGCATGTATGTGGACATGCCATCGGTCTACATCACCATACTGGGGTCCGTGTTCATCTGCATGATGAAATTCAACCTCGGCCAGTTTCTGATGGCCTTCAAGGTCGCGGGCAAGGCCTTCATGTACAAGGGGGACAAGCTCGACGATCTCATCACCAAGGCGGTGGAACTGGCGGATGCGGCCCGCAAGGGGGGCTTTCTGGCTCTGGAGGCGGCGGAGATCCCCAATACCTTCATGAAGAAGGGCATCGACATGCTGGTGGACGGCCATGATGCCGACGTGGTGCGTGCGGTGATGGAGAAGGACATCGAACTGACGTCCGAGCGTCACGCCACGGCCATCAAGGTGTTCCGCTCCCTGGGGGATCTCGGTCCGGCCATGGGCATGATCGGTACCCTGGTGGGGTTGGTGGCCATGCTGGCCAACATGAGCGACCCCAAATCCATCGGTCCGGCCATGGCGGTGGCCTTGCTGACGACCCTGTATGGCGCCATCGAGGCCAACATGATTGCCATCCCCATCGCGGACAAGCTGGAACTGCGCAGTGGCGAGGAACAGTTGAGTCGCACCCTGATCCTCGACGCCATCATGGGGATCCAGGATGGACAGAACCCGAGGGTGATCCAGGCCATGTTGCAGAACTACCTGAATCAGTCCAAACGCAACAACGGGACCGAATAGGAGCGCACAGATGGCAAAGTGCAAGTGCCCGCCTCCCGGATTGCCCGGTTACATGGGAACGTTCGCGGATCTCATGTCTCTGCTGATGTGCTTCTTCGTGCTCTTGCTCTCCTTTGCCGAGATGGATGTGCAGAAGTTCAAGCAGATCGCCGGTTCCATGGAGAAGGCGTTCGTGGTGCAGAACATCCTGGAGGTCAAGGATATCCCCAAGGGAACCTCGGTCATCGCCCAGGAGTTTCGTCCTGGTCGCCCCGAGCCGACCCCTATTGACACCATCATGCAGCAGACCATCGACATGACCCAGACCGAGCTGGATTTCCAGCCTGGGGATGCGGACAAGGCGGGTGGACATGACAAGACCGAAGGCCAGCAGAGCGGTGGCGATACCGCCCAGGAGGCCCAGAAGGCGCAGGAACAGTCCAACACCCTGGCCAAGGCACTGGCGGAGCAGATGCAGGCCCAGATCCAGGATGGGGCCATCGAGATAGAGGCGCTGGGTCAGCAGATCATCATTCGCATTCGCGAGAAAGCGGCGTTCCCGGCGGGATCCGCCTTCCTGCAACCCCAGTTCTGGCCGGTGATCCGCAAGGTGGCTGCGCTGCTCAAGGATGTGCCGGGGGAGATCACCGTCTCCGGCCACACCGACAATGTGGCCACCGAGGACGAGTTGTTTCAGTCCAACTGGGAGCTTTCATCCCAGCGGGCGGTGGCGGTTGCCCACCAGATGATCAAGGTGCCCGGTTTTGACGGCAATCGTCTGGTGGTGCAAGGGATGGCGGATTCCCAGCCGCTGGTGCCCAACAACAGCCCGGAGAATCGGCGCATGAACCGACGTGTCGAGATCGCCATCATGCAGGGCAAACCGACGGTGTCGGCTCCGCTTGGCGTCTCGGAATCCAAGTAACGCTGGCCCAAAGCGGGATCCCGCTCGCAGGGGCTGACATGGATTTTGTGGCGGCTTCATATTAAGATGCCCCATCCGAACCGACAGCTGCGGCTCTCTTTTGATTGCCGCAGCTTCTCTTTATAAAGCAACCCAGGTTTCGACTATGAATCATACTCCGATGACTGTTCGCGGCGCTGAAAAGCTGCGTCAAGAGCTCGATTATCTCAAGACCGAGCTGCGTCCCCAGATTATCGAAGCGATTGCTGATGCCCGTGAACATGGCGATCTGAAAGAAAATGCCGAATACCATGCCGCCCGCGAGCAGCAGGGTTTCTGTGAAGGCCGCATTCAGGAAATCGAAGGCAAGCTCTCCAATGCCCAGATTATCGATGTCACCAAGATTGCCAACAATGGCCGTGTCATCTTCGGCGCAACCGTGACCCTGCTCAAAAGTGAAACGGAAGAGGAAGTGATCTACCGCATCGTGGGAGACGACGAGGCGGACATCAAGCAGAACATGATTTCCGTGAACTCCCCCATTGCCCGAGCCCTGATCGGCAAGGAAGTGGATGACGTTGCCATCGTCAAGACGCCGGGTGGCGATGTGGAGTACGAGATCCTGGAAGTTGCCTATCTCTGATTGAACGTCGGGGAAAGAGACAGGGGAGCCGGGCTCCCCTGTTGTCTTTAGTCACCCTGATAGGCCTGGACGAAGGCGTCCTGGTGGCGCTGGAAGAGCCAGTCCCGCAATTGTTCCTGATCCTCCTTGCCCAGCCGGAACTGGACGGCCCAGTCATGGCGATGTGGATTGGCATCCACGTGCCTGACGAGGGTGCCTGTCATGGCCAAGGGAGGGAGATCCTCGATGCGAAGGTATCCGCCAAGTGGATCTCCCTTGGCAAAGGCGTCCGGCAAGCCGGCCACGATGAGACCTCCAAGGGAGAGGCTGTATACCTCGTACTCCGCGTCTTCGGTGCAAAGCACGGCCTTTTCGTCGAGTCGCCAGGCGCGCAGATGGGGCGAACCCAGCTCGGTAATGGTCGGCGCGGCGATGCGCAGCTCGGCGTGGCCCTCCTCTGCCTGGGTGCAGTGGAGCGGGAAACGCAATTGGTAGCCGGCGATGCGGGCTTCGAGTGTCAGGGGCTTGGCTCGCTGCAACAGGCTTTGGAGAGGAAGGGGCAGGGTGCCGCGTAGGTATTGGCTGGTGGCAATGTCTTCATCGTTTCCCAGGTCCCGCAGCATGGCCAGTTCTTCATCGGTGAGGAGCTGATGCTTGTCCATAGTGGGTGTCCACGGCTATTCATCGCAGGTTAAGGGCCTGGCAACTATTTTGGCAAGCGACTTGGGAAGAAGGGAAATGAAGGAAAGAGCGAATGCTCTTTCCTGTTACTTGCGCGGCAACTGGATCTTGGGCTCTTTGGCCTGACGGTAGATGGTCAGTACATGGCCCATGCTCTGTACCTTGATGGCGCCGGTCTCGCGAACGATGGCATCCATCACCAGCTGTTTCATCTCACGATCTTCAGACGCAACCTTAACCTTGATCAGCTCGTGGTGGTTCAGCGCCAGATCGATCTCGGCCAGCACCCCTTCGGTCAGACCGTGTTGTCCCAGCAGGACGACCGGCTTCAGACTGTGGGCCAGGCCCTTGAGGTACTGTTTCTGTTTATTGTTGAGAATCATGGCAATTTCTTCATAAGTCAGGGTTGAAAGGGGCGTATTCTACCCCCACTTAGCCCTTAATACTAATAACCCTTGTGGTTTTTTAAAGTCGACAATCATGACCCAGAAAAAACGTTCCCCCAGTTCAACCCGCTGGTTAAAAGAACATTTCGACGACCAATACGTCAAGAAAGCCCAGAAGTTGGGACTGCGCTCTCGCGCCGTTTTCAAGATCGACGAGATCCAGGGCAAAGACCGGCTGCTCAAGCCGGGGATGACGGTAGTGGACCTGGGGGCTGCTCCCGGTGGCTGGTCCCAATTTGCTATCGACCAGGTCGGTGACAAGGGGCGCGTCATTGCGTGTGATATTTTGCCGATGGATTCCATTGCCGGTGTCGATTTCCTGCAAGGGGACTTTCGGGAGGAAACTGTACTCGGCGCCTTGCTGGAGCGAGTCGGCCCCGATAAGGTGGATGTCGTCATGTCCGACATGGCGCCCAACATGAGCGGTACCCAGCAGGTGGATCAAGCCCGTGCCATGTACCTGGTGGAACTGGCGCTGGACATGTGCAATCAGGTCCTTAGCAGTAATGGCAGTTTTGTAGTCAAGGTGTTCCAGGGGGAGGGGTTTGATGCCTATCTCAATGAAATACGTAGACTTTTCTCTGTCGTCAAGATTCGAAAACCAGACTCGTCCCGTGCCCGTTCACGAGAAGTCTACATTGTGGCTACCGGTTTTAAACTGTAGTACCCTAACCCTCATCGTTAACTGTCAGTCTGCGAGGTCATTGATTTGAGTGACATGGCGAAAAACCTAATCCTGTGGCTGGTCATCGCCGTCGTGCTGATGTCGGTGTTCAATAGCTTCAGCCCCAGCGATACCACCAGTCGCCAGCTGGACTATTCCAGCTTCGTGAAAGAAGTGACCCAGGAGCAGATCCGTGAAGTGCGGATGGATGGCAAGGTCATCAATGGCGTCAAGCGCACCGGTGAACGTTTCACCACCATCATTCCTGCGCCGGATCCCCAACTGCTCAACGACATGCTCAACCATAACGTCAAAGTGATGGGTGAGAAGCCGGAAGAACCATCTCTGATCACGTCCATCTTCATCTCCTGGTTCCCGATGCTGTTGCTGATCGGTGTCTGGGTCTTCTTCATGCGTCAGATGCAGGGCGGCGGCGGCAAGGGTGCCATGTCGTTCGGCAAGAGCAAGGCTCGCCTGATGAGCGAAGATCAGATCAAAACTACCTTTGCCGACGTAGCCGGTTGTGACGAGGCAAAGGAAGAGGTCAAGGAGCTGGTCGACTATCTGCGTGACCCGACCAAATTCCAGAAGCTGGGTGGCAAGATCCCGACCGGCGTCCTGTTGGTAGGTCCTCCCGGTACCGGTAAGACCCTGCTGGCCAAAGCCATTGCAGGCGAGGCCAAGGTGCCGTTCTTCACCATTTCAGGTTCGGACTTCGTGGAAATGTTCGTGGGTGTCGGTGCCTCCCGGGTGCGTGACATGTTCGAACAGGCCAAGAAATCCTCCCCCTGCATCATCTTCATTGATGAGATCGATGCGGTCGGTCGCCAGCGTGGCGCCGGTCTGGGTGGTGGTCACGACGAACGTGAGCAGACCCTGAACCAGATGCTGGTTGAAATGGATGGTTTTGAAGGCAATGAAGGCATCATCGTCATCGCCGCCACCAACCGTCCCGACGTACTGGATCCTGCGCTGCTGCGTCCAGGTCGTTTCGACCGCCAGGTCGTGGTCGGCTTGCCGGATGTTCGCGGTCGTGAGCAGATCCTGAAAGTGCACATGCGCAAGGTACCGCTGGCGGATGACGTCAATCCGGCGCTGATTGCCCGTGGTACCCCTGGTTTCTCCGGTGCCGATCTGGCCAACCTGGTGAACGAGGCTGCCCTCTTCTCTGCTCGCGAGAGCCGCCGAGTGGTCTCCATGCTGGAGTTCGAAAAGGCGAAGGACAAGATCATGATGGGGGCGGAACGTCGCTCCATGGTGATGAAAGAGTCCGAGAAGGAGATGACGGCCTATCATGAAGCGGGTCACGCCATCATTGGTCGCGTGGTGCCGGATCATGACCCTGTCTACAAGGTCTCCATCATTCCGCGCGGCCGTGCGCTGGGTGTGACCATGTACCTGCCGGAACAGGACCGCTGGAGCCACTCCAAGCAGCATCTGGAGTCCATGATCTCCAGCCTGTATGGCGGTCGTCTGGCGGAAGAGCTGATCTACGGTGCCGAGAAGGTATCGACCGGTGCATCCAACGACATCGAACGTGCCACCGACATCGCCCGCAAGATGGTGACCCAGTGGGGCATGTCCGAGCGTCTCGGCCCCATGCTTTACGCAGAAGAGGACGGTGAAGTCTTCCTCGGCCGCAGCATGGCCAAGGCCAAGCACATGTCTGACGATACCGCCCGCATCATCGATGCAGAGGTCAAGCAGGTCATCGATCGCAACTACGATCGTGCCAAGCAGATCCTGCTGGACAACATGGATGTGCTGCACACCATGAAAGATGCATTGATGAAGTACGAGACCATCGATGCCAAGCAGATCGATGATCTGATGGCGCGTCGCGAGGTCCGTGCTCCCAGCAACTGGCATGATGAGCACGGTGACACCCCGCAAGGTGGTGCCAGCGTGAACAACGAGCCGGAGGCCAAGGCGCCGGCTGAAGAGGGCAGTGCACCTCTGAGTGACATCGACAAGGCGAACGATGTCCCGGCCAAATAAGTTGTCATGATACAAACCCCGGGCTTGCCCGCAATGCTGTTCAGATAAGCACATTTTTGACTAATTATTCATAAATGCGACTTGAGTTGGGGGAGCAAGGCTGTTTCCAGTCGATGTTCCTTCAGCCTTTATCCAGCGTGGCTTGCAATAGAAAGAGGGAGGCATCATGCCTCCCTCATTTTTTAGCCCTGATACTACGTGGACTGGAACTCAAATTCTCTTAAGTGAACAGCATTGCGGGCTTGCCCGGGGTTTTTCTTTGCACGAAGAGTTTGCCGCTCTTGTTGGAGGTAGTTGAAGCAATGCAGTTAATCAGCAAGGGACGTACCCTTTCTCTCGACCGTCCCCATGTCATGGGCATTCTCAATGTGACGCCGGACTCCTTTTCAGATGGTGGCCGCTTCAAGCAGATCGATCTGGCGTTGGGTCATGCCCGCGACATGGTGGCCGATGGGGCCACCCTTATCGATATAGGTGGCGAGTCGACCCGCCCGGGCGCCCCCGACGTGAGCGAGCAGGAGGAGCTGGACAGGGTCATCCCCGTGGTGGAGCGCATGGTCTCCGAGCTGGATGTGATGATCTCCCTCGATACCTCCAAGGCTATTGTCATGCGGGAGGGTTGTGCTGCAGGTGGTCACCTCATCAATGATGTCCGCGCTCTGCAAGAGCCGGGAGCGCTGGGCGCGGCGGCCGAGGCTGGCGTACCGGTATGCCTCATGCACATGCAGGGGCAGCCCCGTACCATGCAGGTGGAGCCGCACTATGACGATTTGCTGGGGGAGGTGAGAGCCTTCTTTGACGAGCGGATTGCCGCTTGTCTGGGGGCCGGTATCCCGCGTGAGCATCTGGTACTGGATCCAGGCTATGGCTTTGGCAAGACGCTGGCGCACAACTATCAGCTGCTGGCACAGCAGGCGTCACTGCTCGATTACCAACTTCCGCTCTTGGTGGGCATGTCACGAAAGTCTATGATAGGCAACCTGCTTGACCGCCCGGTAGCCGAGCGGTTGGCTGGTAGTCTGGCCTGTGCCCTGATCGGGTTGCAACATGGCGCCAGGATCATCCGGGTGCACGACGTGCGGGCCACCATGGATGTCTTGCGTACAGGCTGGATGACCATGACGGGACAAGATTTCATATCCAAATAGAAAAACGAGAAACAGACAATGACCAGAAAGTACTTCGGCACCGACGGCGTGCGCGGCAAGGTGGGTGAATACCCGATCACCCCGGATTTCGTCATGAAACTGGGCTGGGCCGCCGGCAAGGTGCTCTCCAAGAAAGGGACCAAGAAGGTGCTGATCGGCAAGGATACCCGTATCTCCGGTTACATGCTGGAGTCGGCACTGGAGGCGGGGCTCTCCGCCGCCGGTCTCAAAGCCATATTGATGGGACCCATGCCCACCCCGGCGGTTGCCTACCTGACTCGCACCTTCCGTGCCGAAGCCGGCATCGTCATCAGTGCATCCCACAACCCCTATTACGACAACGGTATCAAGTTCTTCTCCGCCGACGGCACTAAGCTACCCGATGATGTCGAGCTGGCCATCGAAGCCGAGCTCGACAACGAACTCAAGTGTGTAGAGTCCGCGGAGCTTGGCAAGGCGCTGCGCATCGATGATGCGGCCGGTCGTTACATCGAATTCTGCAAGAGCACCTTCCCCTCCAATCTGAGCCTGGAAGGGCTGAGAATGGTGGTGGATTGCGGTCATGGCGCCACCTATCACATCGCCCCTTCCGTCTTCCGCGAGCTGGGTGCCGAAGTCATCGCCATCGGCTGCAGCCCGGATGGGCTCAACATCAATGACGGCGTCGGTTCCACCGCACCGGAGGCGCTGGCCGCCAAGGTCCAGGAGTGCAAAGCCGATCTCGGCGTCGCTTTCGATGGTGACGGCGACCGTCTGGTGATGGTGGACAGCACAGGTTACATCATCGACGGGGATGAGATCCTCTACATCATCGCCCGGGATGCCCTGCGCCATGGCCGCCTCAAGGGCGGTGTTGTGGGCACCCTGATGGCCAACATGGGACTGGAGCTGGCACTTCAGACCCTGGGCATCCCCTTTGCCCGTGCCAAGGTGGGTGACCGCTACGTGCTTGAGATGATGAACGAGAAGGGCTGGCGCATCGGAGGCGAAAACTCCGGTCACATCATCTGCCTGGATCAGACCACCACGGGGGATGGTATCGTCGCCGCCCTGCAGGTGCTGATGGCCATGCGCAGTGCCGAGATGCCGCTGGCCAAATTGCGTTCGGGCATGAGCAAGTTCCCGCAAGTACTGGTCAATGTGCGCTTCGCCGAAGGCAAGGATCCGCTGACCTCCAGTGTCGTTCAGCAGGAAGTGGCGGCAGTGGAGCAGGAACTGGCCGGCCGTGGCCGGGTGCTGTTGCGCAAATCTGGCACCGAGCCCCTGATCCGGGTCATGGTCGAAGGTGAATACGAACAGCAGGTGCGCGATATGGCAGAGCGCATCGCCAAACAGGTCGAATCGGCGTTTTAATGAACAACCAGGCGGCTTTTTAGTCGCCTTGGTTGTATCTTGTTCAAACGATTAGAAAATTTGAAAATAGCACTTGTCAGCTGAGCATCCTCTGGATATTATCAGCCCCGCTTTCGCAAGGGAGTTGCCGATGGGACATCGCAAGCCGTTTGTAGCAGCCAACTGGAAGTTACACGGTAGTAGGTCGCAGTTAGAGCAGTTTACGAGTCAGTGCACAGAGTGCATTGATGAAGACGTAGATGTGGTCTTGTGTCCATCCCATGTGCATCTCGGTTTCACGGCCGAACTGCTCGGTGAGCAGGGGAGGGTGAAGTTGGGGGCTCAGAACGTGAGCCAGCACAGGCAAGGCGCTTATACGGGTGAAATCTCGTGTGAGATGCTGGTCGAGGCAGGTTGCCGATATGTACTTGTTGGCCACTCCGAGCGCAGGCGTCTCTTTGGTGAGACCAGTTTCATCGTCGCAGAGAAGTTTGCGGCAGTCAGAGCAGCAGGTCTGATACCCATACTTTGTCTGGGTGAGTCAGGAGCGGCGAGGCAGGCAAGACGAACCTTTGAGGTGATTGCTGAGGAACTGGATATCGTCATAGAGAAAAATGGCGCGATGGCTTTCGATAATGCTATCATCGCCTACGAGCCAATCTGGGCTGTAGGTACAGGTAAATGCGCCACACCCGAGCAGGCACAAGAGGTTCATTCCTTTATTCGCGGTCGCTTGGCGGAGGATACTCCGGTAATAGGTGAGAAAGTTAGAATCATCTATGGTGGGAGCGTGACACCGGCCAATGCACAAGATTTGTTTGCGCAGCCCGATATTGATGGCGGTCTGATAGGCAGAGCAAGTCTTGATGGCGAGGCGTTTTTAGGAATAGTTGAAGCGGCAAAGGGTGCAAGTTAAATGTACGAGATTCTTTTGGTCGTTTATCTTCTGGTATCGCTGGCTCTGATTGGTCTGGTGATGATTCAGCAAGGTAAAGGCGCTGATATGGGCGCCTCCTTCGGCGCAGGGGCATCGAATACTGTATTCGGCTCCGGTGGTTCAGGCAGCTTCCTGACCCGCACAACAGCGATTTTGGCTACTCTGTTTTTCTTGATTAGTCTGGTTCTGGGTTCCATGTCCAGCAACAAGGTCAAACAGGGTAGTGAATGGGAAAATCTGCAACAGACTCAACAAGTTGAGCAGAGCAAAGCGCCAGTGAAGAAAGATACTGACGTTCCCGAATAAGAGTTTTGCCGTGGTGGTGGAATTGGTAGACACGCTATCTTGAGGGGGTAGTGCTCTAGGGTGTGCGGGTTCGAGTCCCGCCCACGGCACCAATTAAGTAGTGAACCCGGGTAACCGGGATGTTATAGCCGCTGAGTCTTGTCTCACGAGAGTGAAGTGGCTATAATCTCGCACGATTTCGGACGCGGGGTGGAGCAGCATGGTAGCTCGTCGGGCTCATAACCCGAAGGTCGTCGGTTCAAATCCGGCCCCCGCAACCAAATTTCACGCATTTCCTACGCTCAGGAAGGCGGTCGCTGCGAGGCGACAATCAGGGTAAAGCGCCAAGCCCCGATTTGACATCGGGGCTTTTTGTTATGTGCAATTTACTCTGAATCTATTTCTATCTGGGCTATATGCCCTTTTTTCGTTTTTCGGAGGGTGACTTTGGCTACGTTGGAACAACGTTTGACCGATCTGCTCGAGGCTCCGGTCGTTGCCTTGGGTTTTGAACTGTGGGGTATCGAGTTTATCCGTGCGGGTAAGCACTCGACCTTGCGCGTTTTCATCGACTCGGAGCAAGGCGTGACGGTGGAAGACTGTGCCGAGGTGAGCCGCCAGGTCGGCGCCATCATGGATGTCGAAGATCCCATCACCGAGGAGTACTACCTTGAGGTGTCTTCCCCGGGTTTGGATCGTCCACTGTTCAAGGTCGCCCAGTTCGAAAAATACGTTGGCCAGGAGGCGGCGGTAACGCTTCGGATGGCAACAAACAACCGCCGCAAGTTCAAAGGCGTAATCAAAGCCGTGCAGGGGGACATGATCACTCTGACGGTAGATGGTAAGGACGAGGTGTTGGCTTTCACCAATATCCAAAAAGCGAACATAGTGCCGAACTTTGGTTAACGAGGCTATCGGATATGAATAAAGAGATTTTGCTGGTCGTTGACGCTGTGTCCAACGAGAAGGCTGTCCCCCGCGAGAAGATTTTCCAGGCTCTGGAGACTGCGCTGGCGACTGCGACCAAGAAAAAATACGAAGGCGAGATTGAAGTGCGTGTCGAGATCGATCGCAAGACCGGTGACTATGACACCTATCGCCGTTGGGTCGTGGTGGCCGATCAGGCTTCCATGGAGAACCCGTACGGGGAAATCACTCTCGAAGCCGCTCAGATCGAGCAGCCGGATATCCAGATCGGCGACTATGTTGAAGACCAGATTGACTCTGTGACCTTCGACCGTATCACCACCCAGACCGCCAAGCAGGTCATCGTGCAGAAAGTGCGCGAGGCTGAGCGTTCCCAGGTCGTTGACCAGTTCAAGGACAAGGAAGGCACCATCATCAGCGGCGTGGTCAAGAAGAGCAACCGCGACAACGTGATCCTGGATCTGGGCAGCAATGCCGAAGCCGTGATCTTCCGTGACGACATGCTGCCCCGTGAGACCTTCCGTCCCGGCGACCGTATCCGTGGCCTGCTCTACGCCGTGCGTCCGGAAGCCCGTGGTTCCCAGCTGTTCGTCAGCCGCTCCAGCCCGGACTTCCTGAAAGAGCTGTTCCGCATCGAAGTGCCGGAAATCGGCGAAGAGATGATCGAAATCATGGGCGCCGCCCGTGATCCGGGTTCCCGCGCCAAGATCGCGGTCAAGACCAACGATCGTCGTATCGACCCGATCGGTGCCTGTATCGGCATGCGTGGTGCCCGCGTTCAGGCCGTCTCCGCCGAGCTGAGCGGTGAGCGTGCCGACATCGTGCTGTACGATGACAACCCGGCCCAATACGTGATCAACGCCATGGCGCCAGCCGATGTGGCTTCCATCATCGTTGATGAAGACAACCACACCATGGACATCGCCGTGGAAGCCGCCAACCTGGCCCAGGCCATCGGCCGCAACGGTCAGAACGTGCGTCTGGCCTCCCAGCTGACCGGTTGGGAACTGAACGTGATGACCGTCGAGGACATGCGTGCCAAGCACCAGGCCGAGAACGACCGCATCCTGACGCTGTTCACCAGCACCCTAGATATCGACGACGATTTCGCCGGCCTGCTGATGGAAGAGGGCTTCTCCACTCTGGAAGAGATCGCCTTCGTCCCGGTCAACGAGCTGCTGGCCATCGACGGTCTGGATGAAGACATGGTCGAAGAGCTGCGCAAGCGTGCCAAGGATGCCCTGACCACCAAGGCCCTGGCCAAAGAAGAATCCTTTGAAGGCGTCGAGCCTTCCGAAGAACTGCTCAATCTCTCCGGCCTCGGTCGTGAAATGGCCTATGCCCTGGCCGCTCGCGGTGTCGGCACCCTGGAAGATTTGGCAGAGCAAGGTATCGATGACCTTGCCGACATCGAAGAGTTGACCGCCGAGAAGGCTGGTGAGCTCATTATGGCTGCTCGCAATATCTGTTGGTTCGGAGAAGAGCAGTCTGAATAAGGTCAAACGGAGGAAAATGAATGGCAGAAGTATCAGTTAAGCAACTTGCCACTGACATCGACACGCCGGTTGATCGTCTTCTCCAGCAGTTTGTCGATGCCGGCATCGTGAAGAGCAAGGCCGACGACATGGTCAGCGAGTCTGAGAAACAGACTCTGCTGGCACATCTGAAGAAACAGCATGGAGGTGACGAGGTCACCGCACCTGCTCGCATGACCTTGCAGCGCAAGACCAAGAGCACTCTGAGTGTTCAGGGGACTGGTGGCAAGAACAAGGAAGTGCAGGTAGAAGTGCGCAAGTCTCGCACCTATGTAAGACGCTCGGCGCTGGAAGATGAACAGCGCCAGGCGGAAGCCGAGGAAACAGCGCGTTTGGAAGCAGAAGAAAAAGCTCGTCGCGAGGCCGAAGAGAAGGCCCGCCTCGACGCTGAAGAGAAGGCTCGCCGTGAGGCTGAGCAGGCTCGTCGTGAAGCTGAGGAAAAGGCGCGGATCGAGGCACAACAGAAGGCTCGACAGGCTCAACAGCCCGCCAAAGCAGCCGGTAGCACAGCTCAGCAAGAGGCAGAAAAGATGGCCAAGCGCGAAGCAGAAGAACTGAAGCGCCAACAGGAACAGACAGCTTTGCAAAAAGCTGAAGAACTCGCCGCGAAGAAAGCCGAAGAGGCTCGCATCATGGCGGAACAGAATGCGGCCCGCTGGGCTGAAGAAGAAGCGGCTCGCGCCAAAGAGAGCAGCGATTACCATCTGACCACCAACAAGCACGCGCAAGCGGCCGAAGATGAGTTGGATCGTAAGGAAGAGACCAGCCGTCGCACGGCTGCCGCTGCCAAGGCGCCGAAGAAAGTCGGCCGTCGCGAAGACGACCGCAATGACCGCAACTCCCGCGATCCGCGTGCCCGCAAAGGCAAGCGTGGCAAGATGGCCATGCCGAACGCCATGAAACACGGCTTCAACAAGCCGGCTGCCGTGGTCAACCGTGACGTCGTCATCGGCGAGACCATCACAGTGGCGGAGCTCGCCAACAAGATGGCCGTCAAGGGCGTTGAAGTCATCAAGGTGATGATGAAGATGGGTGCCATGGCCACCATCAACCAGGTGATCGACCAGGAGACCGCTCAGCTGGTCGCCGAGGAGATGGGTCACAAGGTAGTGCTGCGCCGTGAGAACGAGCTGGAAGAGGCGGTACTGTCCGATCGTGACGAGACCTCCGAAGCCAAGCCGCGTGCGCCGGTCGTGACCATCATGGGTCACGTCGACCACGGCAAGACCTCGCTGCTGGACTACATCCGTAAAGCCAAGGTCGCGGCGGGCGAAGCCGGTGGCATTACCCAGCACATCGGTGCGTACCACGTCCAGACCGACAGCGGGATGATCACCTTCCTGGATACCCCGGGTCACGCGGCGTTTACCTCCATGCGTGCTCGTGGTGCCAAGGCGACCGACATCGTTGTTCTGGTTGTTGCAGCTGACGACGGTGTGATGCCGCAAACCATCGAAGCTATCCAGCACGCCAAGGCGGCCGGTGTGCCGCTGGTTGTTGCGGTGAACAAGATCGACAAGCCTGAAGCGGATCCGGATCGCGTCAAGACCGAGCTGGCCCGTTACAACGTCATGTCCGAAGACTGGGGTGGCGATTGCCAGTTCGTGCACGTCTCCGCCAAGTCTGGCGAAGGCATCGACGACCTGCTGGAAGCCATCCTGATCCAGGCCGAAGTCCTGGAGCTGAAAGCGGTGGTTGACGGCATGGCCAACGGCGTCGTGATCGAATCCTTCCTGGATAAAGGTCGTGGTCCGGTTGCCACCGTGCTGGTACAGGAAGGTACTCTGCGTCAGGGCGACATCGTTCTGTGTGGTCTCGAATACGGCCGGGTTCGCGCCATGCGTGACGAACTGGGTCGCGAGATCAAGGAAGCAGGTCCCTCTCTGCCAGTGGAAATCCTCGGCCTGTCCGGCGTTCCCTCTGCCGGTGACGAAGCCACGGTCGTGCGTGACGAGAAGAAAGCCCGTGAAGTGGCGCTCTACCGTCAGGGCAAGTTCCGCGAAGTCAAGCTGGCCCGCCAGCAGAAGGCCAAGCTGGAAAACATGTTTGCCAACATGACCGAGGGCGAAGTGTCCGAAGTGAACGTGGTGATCAAGGCCGATGTACAAGGCTCTGTGGAAGCGATCTGCGATGCGCTGGTCAAACTCTCCACCGACGAAGTGAAGGTGAAGATCGTGGGTTCCGGCGTAGGTGGCATCACCGAAACCGACGCGACCCTGGCCGCGGCTTCCAGCGCCATCCTGGTGGGCTTCAACGTCCGTGCCGACGCTTCTGCGCGCAAGGTCATCGAATCCGAGAGCCTGGATCTGCGTTACTACTCCGTCATCTATGACCTGATCGACGAAGTGAAGCAGGCCATGAGCGGCAAGCTGGCTCCTGAGTATCGTCAGGAGATCATCGGTCTGGCTGAAGTGCGTAGCGTCTTCAAGTCGCCGAAGTTCGGCGCCGTTGCTGGCTGTATGGTCACCGAAGGTGTGGTCAAGCGTTCCAACCGCATTCGCGTTCTGCGTGACAACGTGGTTATCTATGAAGGCGAGCTGGAATCCCTGCGCCGCTTCAAGGATGACGTCAACGAAGTTCGCAACGGCTACGAGTGTGGTATCGCGGTCAAGAACTACAACGACGTGCGCGAAGGCGACCAGATCGAGGTGTACGAGACCGTTGAAATCCAACGGACTCTGTAAGCCGAGAGTTAGACAAAATAGGGGGCCGCGGCCCCCTTTTATCGCAGGATAGAATATGGCCAGAGAATTCAGCCGGACCCGTCGGGTCGGACAGCAGATCCAGCGTGAAATCGCGCTGATCCTGCAGCGCGAGGTGAAAGACCCGCGCATCGGCATGGTGACCGTCTCCGACGTGGAGGTCTCCAAGGACCTCAACTATGCCAAGGTTTATGTCACCTTCTTGCAACTGGAGAATGACGCCGAGCGCATCAAGGAAGGGCTCAAGGGCCTGACCGAGGCTGCCGGTTACATCCGCAGCCTGCTGGGTAGCGCCATGCGTCTGCGGGTGGTGCCCGAGCTGCGTTTCTACTACGACCAGACCCTGGTCGAGGGGATGCGCCTCTCCAACCTGGTGACCAACACTGTGCGTGAAGACAAGCGTCGCATGACTGAAGCCGGTCGTGACGAAGAGCAATCCGCACCGGATGACACGACTGAGGATAACGCCTGAGATGTCTCGTAGACGTCGTTTCAAAGGCCGTGACGTACACGGCATCCTGCTGCTGGACAAACCGACCGGCCTGACTTCCAACGATGTGTTGCAGAAGGTCAAGCGGATCTACAACGCCGCCAAGGCTGGCCATACCGGCGCCCTGGACCCCCTGGCCACCGGCATGTTGCCGATCTGCCTCGGGGAGGCCACCAAGTTCTCCCAGTATCTGCTGGAAGCGGACAAGCGCTATGAGGTGACCGCCAAGCTGGGCGAGCGCACCAATACCAGCGACTCCGACGGCGAGGTGGTTTCCACCCGCCCGGTGAACGTGGCGGTGGGCACCCTGATCGAGGCGCTGGACCAGTTCCGCGGCCCCATAATGCAGGTGCCGTCCATGTACTCCGCCCTCAAGCACAACGGCCGCCCGCTCTACGAATATGCCCGTGAAGGGATCGAGATCGAGCGGGAAGCCCGTCCCATCACCATCTTCGAACTCAAGCTGCTCGGCTTCGAGGGGGACGAGGTGAAGCTGGAAGTGCATTGCAGCAAGGGTACCTATATCCGCTCCCTGGTGGACGATCTGGGGGAAGTGCTGGGCTGTGGCGCTCACGTCACCCAGCTGCGTCGCACCCAGGTGGCGAGCTACCCCTACGAGCGGATGCTGACCCTGGAGCAGCTCGAGTGTATCTTCGAGCAGGCCAAGGCCGAAAGCATTCCGCCACGGGAGCAGCTGGATCCCCTGTTGCTGCCGATGGACACCGCCGTGGCCTCTCTGCCCGAGGTGAACATGCTGGTCGCCGTGGCCGCCTATGTGAACCAGGGTCAGGCCGTGCAGGTCGCAGGTAGCCCCCAAAGCGGCCAGGTCCGCATGACGGTTGGCCCGGAGCGCGAATTCATCGGGGTTGGCGAGATCGATGACGAGGGGCGCGTGGCGCCCAAGCGTCTTGTTCGCTACCACGACGAGGAGTGATCCTCAGGCGGTATCGGTCTGTCACGCGTCTTTCCCGTTGCGAAAAGGGGCGGGGACGATTATGATACCGCCCTCATTTCACGGCTGAATTAGAGATTGGCTGTGAACCTTTAAACACTCTACTGGAGTAATACCATGTCTCTAAATGCTGAGATCAAAGCTCAAATCGTTGCCGACAACGCTCGTGGCGCCAACGACACCGGTTCCCCCGAAGTGCAAGTTGCCCTGCTGACTGCCCAGATCAACCATCTGCAAGGTCACTTCAAGGAGCACGCCAAGGATCACCACGGTCGTCGCGGTCTGCTGCGCATGGTTTCCCAGCGTCGTAAGCTGCTGGACTACCTGAAGCGTAAAGACGTTCAGCGTTACGCTGCTCTGATCGCCAAGCTGGGTCTGCGTCGTTAATCGACCATCAGATTTCGCAAAAAAGGGGAACCGCGAGGTTCCCCTTTTTTATTGCCCGTTTCAAACAGGATGCAGGCCGTTGCCTGCCTCACAGAATTGACGTCCGCGCTTACCTTTTGATGCGAATCAAGTATACTTGCACGCGAATTTAAAGCGCCAAATTGTTAAAAGGAAATTCACGTGAATCCTATTGTAAAGTCATTCCAGTACGGTCAACACACCGTCACACTGGAAACCGGTGTGATGGCCCGTCAAGCCACTGCGGCCGTCATGGTCAGCATGGACGATACCTGTGTCTTCGTGACTGTCGTTGGCAAGAAAGAGGCCGATCACGGCCGTGATTTCTTCCCGCTGACCGTCAACTATCAGGAGCGTACCTATGCTGCTGGTCGTATCCCGGGTGGTTTCTTCCGTCGTGAAGGCCGTCCGAGCGAGGGTGAGACCCTCATCTCCCGTCTGATCGACCGTCCCATCCGTCCGCTGTTCCCGGAAGGCTTCCTCAATGAGGTTCAGGTGGTTGCCACCGTCATGTCCGTGAACCCGGCCGTTTCTCCCGACATCGTTGCCATGATCGGTGCCTCCGCGGCCCTGGCCATCTCCGGTATCCCGTTCGGCGGCCCGATCGGTGCAGCCCGCGTGGGTTACATGAACGGCCAGTACGTGCTGAACCCGACCACCACCGAACTGCCCCAGAGCGATCTGGATCTGGTGGTTGCCGGTACTGCCAATGCGGTGCTGATGGTGGAATCCGAAGCGGCCATCCTCTCCGAAGAGGTGATGCTGGGCGCCGTGGTCTACGGTCACGAGCAGATGCAGACCGTGATCAACGCCATCAATGAATTCGCTGCCGACGTCGGTACCAAGCCCTGGGACTGGACCCCGCCTGCCGTCAACGAAGCGCTGAAAGCCAAAGTTGCCGAACTGGCCACAGCTGAACTGGGTGAAGCCTACCGTATCACCGAGAAGGCTGTTCGTTACGAAACCATCGCTGCCATCAAGGGCCGCGTGGTCGAGCAAGTCATCGCATCCGGCGTGGAAGAAGATGCCAAGAAGATCGGCGAAGAGTTCCACAGCCTGGAGAGCCGCATCGTCCGTGGTCGCGTCGTACGTGGTGAGCCGCGTATCGACGGTCGCGATCCGGAAATGATCCGCGCCCTCTCTGTCGGTACCGGCATCCTGCCCCGTGCCCACGGTTCTGCCCTGTTCACACGTGGTGAAACCCAGGCCATCGTGGTCGCCACGCTGGGTACCGAGCGTGACGCCCAGAACATCGACGAGCTGACCGGCAATCGCGCCGATCGCTTCATGCTGCACTACAACTTCCCGCCCTACTGCGTCGGCGAGACCGGCATGATGGGCAGCCCGAAGCGTCGTGAGATCGGTCACGGCCGTCTGGCCAAGCGCGGCGTTGCTGCCGTGATGCCGAGCGCCGCCGAGTTCCCGTACGTGGTGCGCGTGGTCTCTGAAATCACCGAATCCAACGGCTCCTCCTCCATGGCGTCTGTCTGTGGTTCCTCCCTGGCGCTGATGGATGCCGGTGTGCCGATCAAGGCCTCCGTTGCCGGTATCGCCATGGGTCTGGTGAAGGAAGAAGAAGGTTTCGTCGTGCTGTCCGACATCCTGGGTGACGAAGATCACCTGGGCGACATGGACTTCAAGGTAGCCGGTACCAGCGAAGGTGTGACCGCGCTGCAGATGGACATCAAGATCGAAGGCATCACCAAAGAGATCATGGAGATTGCGCTGAAGCAAGCTCGTGGCGCTCGTCTGCACATCCTGAAAGTGATGGACGAAGCTATCCAGGCTCCCCGTGCCCAGATCTCCGATTTCGCACCGCGCATCCACACCATCAAGATCAATCCTGAGAAGATCAAGGACGTGATCGGCAAGGGTGGTTCCGTGATCCGTGCACTGACCGAAGAGACCGGCACCAACATCGAGCTGGATGATGACGGTACCGTTCGCATCTCCGCCGTGGCCAACGAAGCCGCCATGGAAGCGATCCGCCGCATCGAGGCCATCACCGCCGAGATCGAAGTGAACCGCATCTACGAAGGCAAGGTCGTGCGCCTGGCTGACTTCGGCGCCTTCGTCAACATCCTGCCGGGTAAAGACGGTCTGGTGCACATCTCCCAGATCACCGATGCCCGCGTGCAGAACGTGGCCGACTTCCTGAAAATCGGTGACGTGGTGAAGGTGAAGGTACTGGAAGTGGACCGTCAGGGCCGTGTACGTCTCTCCATCAAGGAAGCGAACGCACCGACCGAAGCGGCTGCTGCTCCTGCTGCTCCTGCTGCCGTTGCCGTCGAAGAGCCGGCTGCCGAATAAGGCTGCCGTATGTGAAAGAGCCGACCCTTGGGTCGGCTTTTTTGTGCCTGTCGCCCGGCATGGCGCAGATTGTCTCCTTGTTCCTTTTGGCGCCCCTTGATATAAGGGACGACCCCGCTTCGTTGGCAAAAGGAATTGCAGCATGTCATGGGCCTACCTCAGGCAGTTTCCTTCCCTGGTCTGGATCGTCATCCTGGGCACTTTCATGGTGCGTACCACCTTCTTCATGGTCTGGCCCTTTCTCTCGATCCTGCTCTACCGTGACTACGGACTTTCGGCGACCCTGATAGGCCTGATCCTGGGGGCCACGGCGGCGCTTTCCACTCTTGTCAGCTTCTATGGCGGCTGGCTCTCGGACAAATGGGGGCGGCGCAACATCCTGCTGTTCGGCTGCCTGGTTTCCGCCGCCAGTGTGGCCCTGCTCGGCCTCTCCCATCAGGTGGGCTGGCTGGCACTCGGAGTGATCGGCAGCGGACTCTCCTACGGACTCATCGACTCACCGGGCAAGGCACTGATGGCCGACAATCTGGCCGAGCCCAAAGCCCGTGAGCTGGCGCTGCACCTGCGTTATTTCCTGCTCAACCTGGGGGCGGCCATCGGTCCTCTGCTCGGCGTCACCTATGGCCTGAGCGCGCGTCAGGAGACCTTCCTGTTGCTCAGTGCCAGCTATCTGCTGCTTGGCATCGTCTTTGTCATCGGGTTCAGGCTGGCAGGTTGCCACACCAGCCAGGCGGCCGGGCCCGGCATGCGCGCCGTGCTGCGGGTGCTCTGGCAAGACAGGGGGTTTCTGCTGCTGATCATGGCCAATCTGCTGCTGATGCTGGTCTATGCCCAGTTCGAGTCGCCCCTCATCCAGTATCTGACCCGCGCGGGGACGCCGGAGGTGGAGCGGCTCATCGGCTGGCTGGTGACGACCAACGCGCTGACCATAGTGATGCTGCAGTTCCCCCTGCTGCACCTGACTGCCCGCTGGTCATTTGAAGGGGAGCTATTTCGGGGCGGCCTCCATCTCCGGACTCGGGGTGGCCATGGGGGCCTTGCTGGGAGGCTAGGTGCTGGCCCACTGGGGCGGGAGCTGGCTTTATGCCCTGATGGCGCTGCTCTGCCTGGTGATCCTGATGCTCTATGGTCTGAGTACCCGGACCTCGCGCACTGCGCTGGTCCGGGCCGGGCCCTGACGGCTAGAAGGTCAGCACCTTGTCGGCGGCCAGAGTCCATTGAGCCAGCAAGGGGAGGGTGCCTATCTCTATGCCCTCGACAAGGGGCAGCGGGGTGATGCCGCGCGCATCGGTGCAGCTCTTGCAAAGCCGGATCCGGGTGCCCTGAGCCAGCAGTATCTCCAGCATCTGGCGCAGGTTGTAGCCCTCGGCCGGAGCCTGCCCGGCCAGAGCCGCAGTGACGGCATCCGACATCAGGAAGAGGTTGAGGTCTACCTTCGCCTCCTCTTTGAGGGCGATGCCGAGGCGCAGAGCATTGAACAGGGACTCGCTGCCATAGGGGGCGCCGTTGGCAATGATGAGAATGTGTTGGGTCATGTGGCTCTCCTGATTGAAAGGGCCATTGTAGCTTTGGCGAAAGCGGCCCGGCATGATGCAGAGCACACTCTGTCGTAGCCCGGCCCCGTGTGTCTTGACCTCACACAGGGAGTCAGGTCTCATGGACGGCCATCCAGTATGACAGAACAAAGAGGTTGTTATGTGGAAGATCGCCGGAATAGGCTTATTGTTGTTGGCCGGACAAGCCTATGGTAGTGAAAACATCGGCTGCAAGGCCAGACAGCAGGCCGTGACGGATCAGCTTGCGTTCGCCAGGGCGCACAACAACCAGGAGCAGGTAGCCGGCCTTGAGCGGGCACTGCGCAACCTGGAGGCCCATTGTACCGATGCTGGGCTCCTTGAGGAGCAGCAACGCAAGGTGGTCAAGCAGAGGGAAGAAGTGGAAGAGCGGCTGGCCGAGTTGCAGAGCGCACGGGTATCGGGCAAGCCGGACAAGATTGCCAAGAAGCAGTCCAAGCTGGAGGAGTCCCAGGCCGAGTTGCTGGAAGCCCAGCGCGAACTCGAAGCGCTGCAAAAACTGGTCATACCAATCAGATTAAAGATGTGATCTAATTGCTCTATTCTGGTTTCACTGTACTCAGTATGTCCGATCCAATCGATTTCTTGGCCCTCGCCAAGGCAGAAACCAACGCCAGGAAACGCATGCGATTCCTGGCGTTAGCACACTTTCAAGAAGGTCATTCCAGAACTGACATTGCCCGCTTTCTCAAAGTCAGCCGCACAAGTGTCAACAAATGGGTGAGCAACTTCTTGCTACACGGCGTGGCGGGGCTGGA